>JAOAEV010000003.1 GCA_026416585.1 Chlorobiota bacterium
GGCAGTCTGCATCGGCAGTGGGGATATACCAAGCCTGATGGTGATTACTTCGCTCAGTGCCCAGCGATAGTGCGATGCCCACGATGTAACAGTTCATTGCATCGAGCGACGTTGTTTCTAAGTCTATCACCAGCACATTCGTCTCGCGTTCGATAAGCGCAGCAAGTTGGGTAAGTTCATCGAGTCGTTCGATGGTTCGGTAGTCGTGCTCCGTGTTGTCGAGCGTTTCCAGTTGCTGCGGTGTAGCTGCCTTGGTGCTTGTAGTGTTCAGGATGCTCTCCCATCGCGCACGAAGTTGACGAAAGCCTAGAGTCTCAAACAGTAGCAGCAGATGCTCAGCATTTGGGGTGCGGCGGCGACAATCTTCGATCCCAATAGGAAGCTCAACGTCACGATGAATGCGTGCCAGCTCTCGCGAGAGAAATGCTTGCTGGCGATCTTCCTCCAGTCGTTCCCGCAGCGAGGGTTTGGTGATCTTGTCAAGGTGTTCGTACAATGCCTCGAGTGTGCCATATTCAGCGATAAGCGCTCGTGCAGTTTTTTCACCTACTCCTCGCACGCCGGGAATGTTATCGCTAGAATCTCCCATGAGCGCTAAAACCTCGATAACATGTTCAGGTGGTACGCCAAAACGCTCGCGACATTGTTCGACGCCGTGAACTTCGTATTCACTACCGCCACCATTCGGCTTGAGCAATTTGATACGGTCATTGACGAGTTGATAGAAGTCTTTGTCACTTGTGACGCAGTAAACGTCGAAACCATCGGCAGCAGCTCGTGTGGCAAGTGTTCCGATGATATCGTCCGCTTCGTATCCGGGCAGTTCAATACGCGTGATGCCGAGTGCATCGGTCAGTTCTTTGATGCGGTCGAGCTGCGGTGCCAGGTCTTCCGGAAACGGCTGACGGTGTGCCTTGTACTCAGCATAGGCGTCGTGGCGGTGTGTGGGCGCTTTAGTATCGAACACACAGGCGATGTACTCTGGATCGTAGCGTTCGAGCAGTGCACTAAGCATGTTCGCGTAGCCGAATATTGCCCCTGTCGGTTCACCTGCGGGTGATTGAAGCGGTCGTCCCCCGCGCAACATCGCATAGTAGGCACGGAAAACCAGAGACATTGCATCGAGCAAGTAGAGGGCCTGATTCATCGGTGTAACGGCGCGATAAGACTACGGCGATGATGAGCGGTGTACAGGTGATTGCACGTCGAATGCATCGGCGATGGAACGGTAGCCCAATCGAAGCGCGATCCGATGTGCAGCAGTTGCGAGAGCATGATGGGAAGGATGCCCTGCACGGCTCAGAACAATTGCTGCGTTCGAGAGCGCCACAAGTTTAGCCAGTGGCGATGCGTCGGCAGCATGCGTTGCAGCGCGTTGTGCATGATCCCAGCCGTGCTGCAGACGATCTTGTATCAAATCGTCCACAACGGCTAGTGAATATGCCAGGCTTTCCAACTCAGGTAGTCCTGTTGCACGTGCTCGACTGATGCTTTCGAGCAAACGATCGTGAGCGTGCTGATGCTCGCCAATATCGAGTTCGATCCGGGTGCGCACCATCTCGGCAAGTACGCGTTCGCTCTGTGTCGTATGGTCGAGCGGTAGGTGTTTTGCCAGACGATATGCACTCGTGATGTCTCCGGCGAACCACAGATCGACGATCTGTCCGAGCACATCGAGAAATGCACGAGTATCCACTGGCGGCTGCGACGCATTCTCACTTGTGCGCCCCATCGTTTCGAGGGCAAATGCAGCTATCAGCGCATGACCATGTTGTGAAGCGTCCCGATAGAGTTGCTCCATGACACGTTCGGCTGCCCGCCGATTGCTTGCTTCGATGTAGTGTGCGGCGATGATGGGTGCCAGCTGTTCGGCAAGTGCTTCGTCGCTGGCAGTGAGCACCTGCTGCTCGAGAATTGCTGCGATACGACTGTGAATTTCAATGCGCTCTTCATGCTCGAGATACTCAACGAAAAACCGGTAGTACCCAGCATGAGTGAAGCGATACACCGTCGTTTCGACGCCGTAAAGCCGTTGCATGCCCATGCTGCGAATGACGCCAGTGCGCTGCTGTAGCGCTCGTAGACGTCGAACAGTTGTAACAGGATCCAATTGGAGCAGTTGAGATAGCACGAAAACACTGAATCGTGCACCTTCTGCGGCGCAGATAGCAAGCGTCAATTTATCCTCGTCGGCAATGGCAGTGACTATCTGTTCAATGAGCACATTGAGCGATGCCGGTCGCCACGACGTGCGAAGAACATCTTGCCGCAGCCGACCATCCGCATCAAAAGGAGAATGCCGCTGGAAATAGCGGAGGTATTCTACCGCAATAGCAGGCACGCCGCCGGATTGATGCAATAACCATTCGTCGAATGTTGGGTCAGGATGGTAGCTTGGGAGCATTGCCAATGCGAGCTGTTGCAATTGGCTTCTATCGAGTAATGGCAATTCGAATTGCTCGATCTCTGGATGTTGTATCAACCATTGCTCCATCCAGGCATTCTGTGCCTGCACGACCGATGGTTCATAAGCAAGAACAATTGCAAGCGGTAGGTTTCGATTCGATGCCAGCAGGTACTCGATCACTTCCAGCGATGCGGCATCGATCCACTGCGCATCGTCGAGCATGATGACCAGCGGCGACTGCTCGGCAATCGAGCACAGAATCTCTGCTATCTGCTGCGTTTCGGTCGGTGTGCTTGATTGGGTCTCCCGGCGGTATTCGCGCATGTCGCGCAATACCTCTTTGGTTACGTCAAACAGTGATCCGATAAGTGGAATCATGCCCAGTACCGACAGCCCGATGTTAAGTACCAAACGGCGTTTTGCTTTTTCCGTTGGATTCGACAGGATTTGTTCGATCGCGTTGACCAGTGGGTAGAGCGGTTGGTAAAGCGGTGCAGTTTGGGTTCCCAGCGGTGCTGGACATTGGATTATCACCGTAGTGGCGTCAAGCAGTGCGCGCGCATTCTCCAAACACGTGGTTTTGCCGTACCCACTTTCGCCAGCTACAGTGACGACGGCAATCTGACGGCGCCCGAGTTGCTCGGTCAGCAATCGTACCAGGTGCCGGGGAATATCATCGGCGGTTCTGTGTTTCGTCGCGGTCACGATCCAATCCTCCCTGCCAGCGACCGTTCTGCGATGAGGCGTATCTGAAGCCATGACACACCGGCAATTGCGATGAAGACAATCGCTGCAATTGCAGCAGCATATCCCATCCCGTCGGTTCTCTCGAACGCGTTGCGGTACAGCTCATACACCAAGGTTGTCGTTGTCCCTTCCAGTGGACCGCCACGTGTCATCACGTACACTTCTGCGAAAACTTGGAAGGATTTGATGGTGTTCATCACTACCACAAAAAGCAACGTTGGTTTGAGCAGGGGCAGCGTAATCAAACGAAATTGCTGCCACGAGGTGGCGCTGTCGAGGGTGGATGCTTCGTAGAGGTGGCGCGGGATCGTTTGTAACCCAGCCAGAACAATCACTGCGTAGTAGCCTGTTGCCATCCACACGTCCATTGCCATGATGGCTCCGAGAGCGGTTCGTGGTTCGAGTAACCAGCCACGTTCTGGATACGGCAAACCGATTGCCGACAGCAGCGCATTGAGCGCTCCGTCGCGCGCATAGAGATTAGTGAAAATCAGTGCGACGACAACAAGCGACGTCACTGTTGGCAGAAAGTACGCGGTTCGGAGCAGTGCACCCAGCCGTTGAGTTGCGAGACGGTCGAGCAGCACTGCGATGGTGACAGACAATACGGTCGTTACTGGCACAGTACCGGCTGTAAAAATTGCGGTATTGAGCAGTGCTCGCCAAAACAAGGGGTCGTCGAGTAGAGCGGTATAGTTAGCGATACCGACCCACTCTCGCTCGCCGGTTAGGGTCGAGTATTGGCTTACACTCAGCAGGAGCGCTTCAACAAGTGGGTAAAGCCAGAATACAACGAATGCAAGTATCCACGGCAGTATAAGCACCAGTCCGTAGCGGTATTGCCAGCGAGTAATTGCAGCTCGTTCGTCTGTCATTGCCTCTGCACTCGGTGGTTACGACGGTGTAGCGGACCGCCGTGCACTCGTGCTACGACGGTAAAGGTTGCTGTCAGGCTATAGCCATCGGTGCTGCCGATTGGAAGGAGATTGTCGCGATCGAATGCTTGAACGCTCCAAACATAGCGCCCCGGTTGCAGCCGTTCTATATGCCATCGTAGCTCGGTGCAATCACAACAGCGTTGGTCCAGCAATGGCTGCTGGACACGCACAGCTTCAGCAACGCCGAGCGAGTCTGGGAGCGCAAAACACCGCACCTGATAACACGTCCCTTTTCGCTGGGGGAGCACAGGCATCCACACAAAGCGCACTGTACGCATGCGTGCGGTTGGCAAAGTGTCGCTCGTCACAGGCGCCAATGGGATTGGTAGGCTATAATTGTATAGCGTCACAGTTTGGCACAGAGGTTCGGCAAGTATCTCGGTGCCCAGCGAGTCGGTCAGATGAATGCAGACGGAAAGTTGACCTGTATCCGGTGTTGCTTGCCACGGTGCCGCTGCGCCAATAATACCATCACTGCTGATAAGGGTGCCGAAAATCTCTGGTCCTGCCAGGCGTAGCTGCTGACCCGGCGCAATTGTCCAGCATCGCCGGTGGGGAAGCTTTGTTCGCATCAGTAGCCTGCCGTTTTTTGTGATAAGAGCACGTGGTGCAACCAGCAGGCTGCGTTCCGAGCGGTTTTCGATGATCACTTCGGCGTGGTGCCACTCAGCAACGTAGCATGGTGCCAGCGACGCCATGCGAAACTGTGCGTGCAGTGGAAGGACCGGCTGTGCACCAATGCTGACAGACACAAGCAGCATTACAGCAGCACATGGAATGCTGAAACTGTTGGGCTGGTTTCTTATCATTGCATGCAAAGATAGTGGTACCTGTCACACACTGGCTCCGTCCTCCAATGGCAAAAGCAACACGACTTTTCGACCATGACCGCTCAAACATGCGGGCAGTTTTGCGTACCTTCCCCGACCAGGTGCGCCATGCACTTCAGCTAGCTGCTCAAGCGCCATCGCTTGTTGGTGCAGACGTGCGCTCTGACGTTATCGTCGCCGGTGTCGGTGGGTCAGCGATCGGCGCTGATTTGGTACGATCCTACTGCGCAGCCACACGCGGTGCGCAACGATTGCGACTCCAGGTCTGGCGTGGCTATGGTGTGCCGCCGACCGTTGATCGCTCGACAATTGTCATTGCAAGTTCATATAGTGGTGAGACAGAGGAAACGCTCTCGGCATACGCAGAAGCGCGTAAGCATACCTCGCGTTTGGTCTGCATCACCACCGGTGGCAGGTTGGCGCGCCTTGCCAAGCGCCATCGAGTTCCATACATCATCATTCCCAGTGGTTTCCAGCCGCGTGCCGCGATTGGATACTCATTCTTCCCGTTGCTTGCGACAGTGCTGAGCCATCCCGCTGTGGACGAATCAGCACGGCGAATGACCGAGAAAGCCACAGGGGAAATGCTCGACATCCTCGAGCAGCTCTCGGTTGAGTGTGCGGAACCGACGGTGAATAACCCTGCATATGCACTCGCAAAATCACTTCGCGGGAAGCTTGTAGTTATCTATGCTGCCAACGAGCGAACGGATGCGCTGGCTCTCCGATGGAGAGGACAAATTCAGGAAAACGCAAAACATATGGCATCGTCGCACCTGGTGCCCGAGATGAACCATAACGAGATCAACGGCTGGCAATATCCTCCTCCGGTGGTACGGCAAAGTGCAGTTGTTCTGCTGCGCGATCCTGACGACCATGCCCGCATTGCACTGCGTTTCGATGCGCTGGGGACGATTTTACAAACCAGTGGAGTCCGAACCATCCATGCACTTCGTGGACGAGGCAATAGCTTGCTGGCGCGTATGATGAGCCTGCTGTATTTGGGTGATTGGACGAGCTATTACCTGGCGCTTCTCAATGGTGTCGATCCAACGCCGGTTCCGGTCATTACGCAGCTCAAGCAGATTCTGGCAGACGAGCAATGAGCAATTCGGCGATCGTATTCTTCGGTACGCCTGGGTTTGCTGTCCCCACGTTGAAGCGTCTCCACCAAGAGTGGGGTGTAGCGGCTGTGGTTACTGCGCCGGATGCACCAGTGGGGCGAGGACGTCACCTCCAACCGCCTCCGGTCAAAGTTGCTGCTGAACAGCTCGGTATTGCTCCAATTTTTCAGCCATCCCGGCTCAATGATCCAGCATTCATTGCCGCATTAGCATCTATTAGTGCGGACATCTTTTGCGTATTAGCATTTCGGATTTTGCCGACATCGTTGCTGGCTTTACCGGCATTAGCGTTCAACGTCCATCCGAGCTTGTTACCGAAGTTTCGTGGTGCTGCGCCAATTGCGCACACGATCATTGCGGGCGAGAGAGAAACTGGCGTGACAACCTTTGTGCTTAGCCAGCGCGTTGATGCGGGAGCAATTCTTCTCCAGCAGCGGGTTCCTGTACCAGATGGTGTGACTGCCGGCGAGCTATCGGACTTGCTTGCTCCTCTCTGCGCTGAACTTGCCAGCCAGACGATTGCCGGATGGCGGGCTGGTGCGCTTGTTCCTGTGCCACAGGATGATTCTCAGGCGACCGCTGCTCCGAAGATTCATCCGGAAACCGCTATCATCAATTGGAATGCCGACGCACGGAGCGTGCGGAATTTCATTCATGGCTACTCGCCCGAACCTGGTGCGTGGACGCTACTGGACAATCAGCGCTTGAAAATCTACCGCGTACGCATTCTTGATGAGCACTTCTCTTCTCCGGTAGCAGGTGCATGGCAGATGGATCGTGATCGGTGGGAAGTGTGCTGTGCGTGCGGCAGACTCGAACTACTGGAGGTTCAATTGCCCGGACGTCGCCGAATGAGTGCAGCGGATGTCCTCCGTGGCTGGCGTTCTGCTCGTAGCGGGATATTCGTTGTGCCGTCTCCTACTGCTGTGTCATGATGCCGCTGGCTGAATTTGTGCGCACACGCCGTCGCTTTGTTGTGGCACATCGCGGTGCCTCAGCGGTCGCACCCGAAAACACATTAGCTGCCATTACCTCGGCAATTGCTGTGGGCGTGCCGATGGTGGAGATAGATGTCCAGCTCACACGTGACGGACACGCAGTGCTGTTTCACGACCGTACGATCGGTCGCACGACGAGTGGACGCGGTCGCACGCACCGGCTAACATACACTGAACTTGCTCGACTCGATGCTGGGGAGTGGTTCGATGAATCCTTCCGCGGTGAGAGGGTCCCGCTTCTGGCAGAAGCGCTCCGTTTGCTGGCACGGCATCAAACTTATGCGAGCATCGAAATCAAGCCTGCCACCAGCCGTGACGACATTCGATGGCGGGTCGAACGGATCGCTGTAGTTGTTGCTGAGTGTGAGATGGTCGAGCATGTTCTCTTTACGTCGTTCGATCATACGTCGTTGCAGATCCTGCGAGAGATTCTTCCTGCGTGTCACACTGCAGCGATCAACATTCCTGGCGATCGGCGTCTGCCATCAGAAATCACTCGTCCGATCGGATGCGAAGCGTTTGTGTGTTCGCTGGCTGAATGCACGCGGTGGCGCATCACCGATGCTGTTGCAAGCGGTCTTTATGTGGGAGTCTATACGGTCAACACACCACGCCAATTGCAACGTGTGCTGCGCTATCCCGTCACAGCAATTGTCAGCAATCACCCAGCCAGCATCTTGCAGTTGCTGGGAACCAGCGAAGGCATTGTGTGAGGTCCTGGGCTTGGTTGATAGTGCGGTAAGTTTGCGTTCAGTTGAACAATGCGGTTTTTCTGCCATGCTCGAGACGACTACTACCATCGAGATTCCCCTCGTCGGTGAGCCGCAGGTAGATTCTGCGGTGGATCCGTCACCGAGCGGAACGGGGCGTGCGCTCTATGTCGAAACTTACGGCTGCCAGATGAACCTCAACGATACTGAAATCGTGCAGGGAATCATGGTGCGCCATGGCTACCGACTCGCCAATTCTATTGACGATGCCGACGTGGTGCTGCTCAACACGTGTGCCATCCGCGAAAACGCTGAACGTAAGATCCATGAGCGACTCAAGCATTTGCGGTATTGGCGCAAGCGGAAACCTGAGCTGGTCGTTGGCGTACTCGGCTGCATGGCAGAACGGCTCCGGAAGAGTTTGCTCGGTGAGCAAGGGCTTGTTGATATCGTTGTCGGACCTGATGAATACCGCTGCTTACCCGAATTGGTCGAACGTGCCGCAGAAGGAGAACAAGGCATCGCGGTCAAACTCTCGCGCGTAGAGACCTATGACGACATTACGCCTGTGCGCACACAGGGTATCAGTGCGTGGATCTCGATCATGCGTGGCTGCGATAAGTTTTGCACGTTCTGTGTGGTACCGTTCACACGTGGGCGAGAACGATCGCGTCCGCTCAACAGCATCGTGCACGAAGCAGAAAGCCTCTGGCAGCAGGGCTTCCGTGAAGTGACGCTGCTGGGGCAGAACGTCAATTCGTACCGTGATCCCAATGGTCATGGGGACTTTGCCGATCTGCTTGCTGCCGTCGCGCGTGCAGTACCGCAGATGCGCATTCGCTATACCACCTCGCACCCTTATGACATGAGCGATAGGCTCATCGAAACGATGGCGTTATATGCGAACATTTGCCCATACATCCATCTGCCGGTGCAATCAGGTAGCGATCGCATTCTGCAATTGATGAACCGTCACTATACTGTGGCGCAGTACCTCGATCGCATTACGAAAATCCGCGAAACGATTCCGCACTGTGCACTTTCGACTGATATCATCGTTGGCTTTTGCACGGAGACCGAAGACGATCACCGGATGACGCTCGAGTTGATGCGCACTGTGTGTTACGACGGTGCGTATATGTTCAAGTACTCTCCGCGCGAGAATACTAAAGCGTGGAAGATGGGCGACGATGTCCCCGACGAGGTCAAATCGCGTCGGCTCGACGAGATCATCGCACTACAAAATCGCATATCGTGGGAGCTCAACCAGACCGAGATCGGCAAAATTTTCGATGTGCTCGTCGAAGGTCCAAGTAAACGTGACCCGGCACAGTGGCACGGACGCACCGATACCAACAAAGTCGTTGTTTTCCCGCACATTGGCACGGACGCAGGCTACGTTGTCGGTGATATGATTCGGGTGCGGATCAACAGTGCCACGAGCGCAACACTTCACGGGAGCATTGTGGCGTGACGCTCGAACGTGCATGTGGACGTCTGAGACGTGCTCGCACGATTGGGATCGTTCGAACTGATCACCTCGGCGATATGGTGCTGACCTTGCCATTGGTACGAGCGCTGCGCGAGGAATTTTCTACCGCCAGAATCGTCATTGTTGCACACAGCCGCACAGCACCACTTATCGAAGGCAGTGGTGTTGCCGATGTGTGCATGTACACTGACCGCATGCTTTTTGGGGACATCCTCAGGACATCGAGATTCGATGCCTTGTTTTTTGCCTATCCACGACCAGAACACGCCTGGCTTGCATGGCGAGCTGGTGTGCCGCTCCGTGTTGGTACAGCGTATCGTTGGTGGAGTGTGTTTTACAATGTCCGCATCCGTGATCATCGCAGCCAAGCTCTTTTCCACGAAGCTGAATACAACGTTCGGATGCTTGAGTACATTGTCGGTAAACGTTTTCGGATTGAGCTTGTGCCACCACCGGTGCTACCCGACGCTCGGGAGGAGATTGAGCAGTTTCTTGCAGTGCATGAGGTCAGCTCCTCTGACCCGCTCGTTGTGTTGCATCCAGGCGGACGTGGTTCGGCACCACGATGGGACAAATTTCCCCAGTTGGCTCTGCTTCTTGAACATCAATTACCGAACTATCGCATTGTGGTCACCGGTAGTGATGCAGATGTGCTACAGTGCGCTGCGATTACTGCTGCTGTACCGTCGGCACTCAACACGTGCGGACGTTTCTCACTCGATCGAACGATTGCATTGCTTGCTCGTGCAGACGTTGTCGTTGCCAATTCAACGGGGATTCTTCATATTGCAACGGCGTTGGGACGCGCCGTTGTTGGACTCTATCCATCCGAGCCACCGGCGCTCAGCCCAGCACGGTGGGGACCTCTTGGCTCGCGCTGCACGGTTTTCGCCGCAATGCCCATTACAAGCATTGCCGTCGAGGATGTCGCCACTGCAGCCTGCCATATGGCACGCGAGTCGCTTCTTTAGGACTGGCGACGATTGCCGATAACTCCTTCCAGTGCGCACCCAACAATGAGTGTGTTTTTTACCGTTCTTGCTTGGTATGTTGGAGGGCATTTCGAAGGCTCGCCGAGTGACCATTACTGCGGCTATTGCCAGTGGAATTGCAGTACTGGTACTCACGAAAATTCTTGCAGCTTTGGCATTACTTCCTGGCAATGTCCGGCACATTGCTGATGATGTATTTGCTCTTCTCGCCGTTGTTGGACTGTGGGCAGGGTGGCGTCGTTACTGCCGGACACGCGAACAAATGATGCTTGCCCAAAAGCTCGTCCGCAACAGCCCTGATTGTATGCTCGTGCTCAGCACGCAGGGAACGATCCTCGATGTCAATGAGCGATGTCGGGACGTACTCGGTTACAATTCGGGTGAACTGGTTGGCAACCATATTCGTGCCCTTGTTCATCCTAACGAGCGCCGCTCTATCACGCAGTTTCTGGTACAGGTGGCGACGACAAATCTTGGCGTGACTGCTCGAATGGAAGTGCGCCTGATTCACCGTAGCCAACGCGCATTTCCTGCCGAGCTTGCGGTAACAATCGAACAGGTCGAGCGGAAGCAATTGATTCTTGTCTCAATCCGAGACGTCAGTGACCGTGTCCGGCAGGAGCGAAAAATTCGCCGTGTCCTTCACACGCTCGACCGCATCGTGCGGACGATCCCCCACACGATTGTGATTTACGACATCGAAAAACAGCGACTTGTCTATGCGCGTACCTTGCCGGGTGATGATCTCGGATATGATGCACGGCATCTTACATCGAATCCGCTCTCTGAACTGGTTGAGCAGATTATTCATCCTGACGATCGTCAAAAGCTATCCGAGGCAGTTACTGCAGCATGCACTCTGGGCGACAACGAGTCGGTGCCATGTATTTACCGAGGGCGAGATTCCACTGGGCAGTGGCAGTGGCGGCGCATCCGTATCGCTGTTTTCGAGCGCAATACCGATGGCGTTCCGACACGGCTGCTCATGGTTGGCGAAAACATTACCGAGATGATCCGTACACGAGAAAATCTTGATCGGATCCATCAGCGATTGCGATTTGCTGCCGAAGGTGCAGGCATCGGTGTTTGGGAGTGTGATCTTCATCAGGGATGTTTTGTCTGGGACTCGATGACCTACCGAATTCACGGTGTACCCGAATCACTCACCGGAAAACAGCTCATGACCTGCTGGCGTAGAGGGATTCGGAGACGAGATTTCCAAGCAATTCTCGATGCAGTGAAAGCGATACTGCGACACAACAGCGATAGAGCTGATGTATGCTATGAGTACTTCACACCCTGCGGCGAGCGCAAGTACATCCGAGCGATTGCAGCGCTGCAAAGCGAACCGGCAACAGGACAACGCATGATGGTTGGAGTTGTTATTGATGAAACCAAACTTCGGATACATGAACAGCAACAAGCAAAATTCAGACATCTCTTAGAGGAATCGCAACGCATGGCACGAATGGCAAGCTGGGAGCTTGATCTAGAGACGATGACATTTTCGGCGACCGACGAAATCTGGCATATCATCAATATCGAGAAACCCGCGGAAAACCCTTCCATTACGCTCGATATGATTCGGCAGGTTATCCATCCGGACGACTGGGAACTGTGGTGGACGACAATTTCTACATCGGTTACTGAAGCAAAAAGGCATTCTTTCCGTTACCGCGTTGTTCGTCAGTCGGATAAGAATATCCGGTGGCTTGAATGTCGAGGTGAACCGGTTATCGAACGAGGGAGGTTACGATCGTATCGCGGCACGGTTCAGGATATTACCGAGCAGTACGAACAGGAGCAGGAACTCCGTCGTACCCGTGAAGAGGCGCTCCGCGCAAGCCGTGTCAAGAGCGAATTTTTGGCGAATATGAGCCACGAGATCCGGACACCGATGAATGCAATCTTGGGATTTGCATCGCTGCTCGATCAGACGGTGACCGATCCGCTCCAACGGGAATACATCGCTGCCATCCGCAGTGGCGGGCAGACGTTGCTGCAGTTGATCAACGACATTTTGGATCTGTCCAAACTCGAAGCGGGCAAGATGCGTTTGCAGTTGGAACCGAGCGAACTACGAACATTCATCGAAGAAGTCCGAATGTTTCTCGGTGAACGTGCCAGCTCGAAGGGGGTGGAACTACGAACGGAGCTTATTGGGACGTTACCGACTGCTCTCGAGATTGATGCGGTACGTCTGCGGCAGATACTGTTCAACCTTATCGGGAACGCGATCAAATTCACTGAGCGTGGCTGGGTTACCATTCGCGTCTATGGCTCGCGGGATGGGGATGATACGTGGCGAATGATTTTCGAGGTAGAGGATACCGGCATCGGCATTCCTGCAAGTCAACTCGAAGCAATCTTTGAAGCATTCCAACAGGTCGAGGGGCAGAGTACACGGAAATACGGTGGTACCGGTTTGGGACTGTCAATCTGCAAGCGGCTCACTGAATTGATGGGGGGTACCATTAGTGTTCGTTCGGCGGTGGGCAGCGGCTCGGTGTTTACCGTCGTGCTGCCGTCGGTTCGCGAGGGACATGTTGACGGTCTCTTGGACCGCTCGACGGAGACGCTGCCAGCGGTCAGCTTCAATGGTGTTACTGTCGTTGTCGTTGACGATATCGAAAGTAACCGTGCGCTGCTCCGCTCGTACTTGGAGTATCATGGTGCTGTTGTTCACGAAGCAACCGATGCTGATGATGCAGAGCGCATGATTGCAGTCGTCCAGCCTATGGCGGTGTTTACCGATATCCAAATGCCGGGACGCAGTGGCATCGAGTTAGCGACGGCGCTACGTGCGAGCCAGATGTGGTGTAATCTGCCACTGGTGGCTGTGACTGCATCACCGATTACGTGTGAGCAGCATGCTGCACTCTTCGATGCTGTATTGCTTAAGCCTATCACGCTCGAGGCGTTTCTTGCTGTCAGTTGCCAGGTCTTGCCACATACGTCCTCCACCGCTGATGCTGCCACACCAGAGGGTGACCAGATAGATGACTTCGGTGAGTTGGCAGACGAGCACCGTAGTGTGCTTCGTCGCATTGCCGAACACGAATGGCGTCACGCTCTTGAACGAATGACGAGCGCCGATATCGAAGCCTTCATTGCTGCACTGGAGCAAAGCGATGGTGGATCAAGTCCGACGCATTTTCGCCGATACATCGAGCAAGTCCGCCGAGCATACGATCAATTCGACATCGCGGGGTTGCGACAGTGGCTTAAGCGCTTCCCGTTGCTTGTCGAACAAAAGATGTCAGGTTCATCACAGGTTCTGCAATGACACCAACGATCCGACAGACAGTATTTGTTGTTGATGATGTGCCGCAAAATGTTCAGCTTGCTGCTACTGCGCTTCGTGACGATGGCTATAACGTCAGCTTTGCCATTAGCGGTCGTGAAGCACTCGAACGGATCCCTGTTGTGCAGCCAGACGTCATTTTGCTCGACGTGATGATGCCGGAATTAAATGGTTTTCAAGTATGTGAACAGCTGAAGCGGACGCCCGGGCTTGCAAACATTCCCATTATCTTTCTGACAGCGCTCAACGACAGCGATTCAATTGTGCATGGCTTTTCTGTCGGTGGCGTTGACTATATCACCAAGCCGTTCAATATTGCCGAGCTGCTTGCTCGCGTACAAACCCACTGCACGCTCTACACGCTGCAGCGCTTGCTTGCTGAGAAAAGCGCAATCCTCGATGAGTTAGCGCGCTCACTTGAAGCCCAAGTTACCCAGCGCACGGAAGCGCTCTATGCAGCGCTCCGTCGGCAGCAAAATTTTGGGCAGATGAGTGCGGCGCTGGTAGCCCTGATCAACCATGAATTCCGCACCCCGATGACCGTCATCCAATCGAGCATCGAAATGAT
>JAOAEV010000005.1 GCA_026416585.1 Chlorobiota bacterium
TATCTACACTCCCTCTGCAACCAGGCACTACCCGATGCTTTTGATTCGCTAAATTTGTTGTGATGATATACCAGTCCAGTACAATTGGACGGCTTCTTGCGGTCGCGCTATTGCTGTGCACTGCACACTTTCTACTTGGCAGCATGTGGCACAGCCACCTGCCTGTTGAAAGCAATGTGCAGGCGGTGTCGAGTGCCGATGATCAGCACTGTCCGCTCTGCCATCTGAATATCGAACCGCCGAACAACGCGGCGGTGAGCAGCTGGCAATTGTTGCCAATTGTTCAACTGGCGCCGTTACCGGAGCAGTTCTCAGAACGCAGTACAACAGCAACCCGCCTCTATTCTCCACGCTCTCCGCCAGTCGTCGCATAAGGCATACTACTCGCCGAGCGACGTTCAACCTACTCGAGGACTCTAATGTTACTGGCTTTGCTGTGTGCCATAGTGGGCACGCAAGGTGTTCTTGCAGACAGCGCCACATTTCACTTGCACGGCATCATTCGTGACAGTCTCACTGGGTCACCTGTTGCAGGTGCACAGGTAGTAAACCTGGGCACCGGTCAATCGCGTCAGAGCAGTAGCGACGGGCATTTCGTTTTCGATAAGATTCCAGCAGGACGATATCGTTTCGGCGTGCGGCGGCTCGGCTACTATGACCGAGTTATCGCGATAGATGTGCGCCGTGACACAAGTGTGGCAATTTCTCTTGTCCCGCTGGGGATAGAGCTGCACCGCATCGTTGTCGAAACACAACGTCCATTGACCACAGCAACCGAGCATGCCATTGAGTTGAACACTCGCCAGCTTGACCGCCATCGTGGAGCAACACTGGGCGAGCTGATCGAGCAGGTTCCCTCCGTCTCGTTGCTACGGACTGGAACGGCAATCGCTAAGCCTGTCATCCGTGGCTTGCATAGCCATCGGATTGTGCTCACAACGGACGGCATCCAACACCAAGCACAAGACTGGGGATTGGATCATGCACCAGCGATCGATCCATTCTCCCCCACTAGTATTGCAATCGCTTCCGGAGCTGCAAGTATCGAAGAATCATACTCTGCAATTGGAGGAATCATCCGTCTTGAATTGCCACAACTGGAATATCACCGTCCAACAACGATTGCCACATCAGTTGTTGGTGCCAGTAATAATGGCTTTATGGCACTCTCTGGTTTGCTCCGTAGCAGCGATGTACTACTTAATAACACCGCAGTCCTGTTTCAGCTTGGCGGTCATCTGGCGGGTGATAATCGTACACCGCAGTACGTTTTGTCAAACACCGGTTCACGCCGAATCAGTGCATTAGTGCGTCTCGGTTACGAGCATGACTCGTGGCAGCACGAAGCAAGTTACTCAGTTTTTGCGACTGAAGTCGGGATTTTAGCAGCCTCCCACATCGGGAATGCCGATGACTTACGGCGCACGATCACCAGCGGTACACCGCTGATTGTACGACCGTGGACGTATCAGATTAGTAATCCTCGTCAGCAGATCATCCACCATACAGTGCTTATTAAGAGCACATGGTCGAGTAGTCTGGGTGTGCTTGAGTTCCGATATGGGTGGCAATTCAACGACCGCAGTGAATTCGACGCACATAATCTGCGCGTCCGTGATAGTAGCCTTCTACCTCGCCTCCTTCAAAGACCCGCCATTGAGCTGCTGCTTGCATCATATCAACTCGATGCACGATTGCGCAGCACATTCGGACAAGCGAGCACAACCGTAGGTATTCATCTTCTGCGGCAAGTCAACGACCGGCGGGGAGTAGTCTTTCTGGTGCCCGATTATCACTTGTATGAAGGCGGTGCTTACACAACCGCAACAACAAGTTATGGAGCTTGGATCGTCAGCGGTGGTGTACGCAGCGATATTCACACAATACAAGCACAACCACAGAATCGCTCTACTGGATTGCCGTCGGACACGACGTTGAGTTTTATTGGGGTTGCAGCGCATATTGGACTGGAGCGCACGTTCCCATCGCAGACGCGGTTGCAAGTCAATCTTGCCACTCACTGGCGTCCACCACTCCCAGTCGAGTTATTCGCCAATGATCTGCATCACGGTACTGCACAGTTCGAGATTGGAAATCGTTTGCTGCGTAGTGAGCGTTCCTACCAACTCGATGTGCGCCTTAGCCAATCGATAGGGGAGTTCATCAGTGATCTGTCAACATTCGCCAACATGATACCTCGATTCATTCAGCTTCTGCCGGACTCAGTCCCGACAGTAACATACCGTGGCGTTTTTCCCACGATGCGATACGTGCAACGCCCAGCGATGCTCATCGGTGGTGAGTGTGGATTGAGCTATTCGGTTTCTACTTTGCTGAGGCTTGATTGCACTGTCGGAGTCGTTCGCGGATTCGATCTATCATCGGGTGAATACATTCCGTTTTTGCCTGCCGATCGTGCACGAATCACTCTCCACTGGCATGCAGAACGACTGGGAATGATCAGCGAGCCGTACATCGAAAGTGGATTCAATCTCATTCGCCGGCAGACCGCAGTATCACCGACAACATTCGATTATGCGCCTCCTCCTGCTGGATACATGACAGTTGACCTTGAAGCAGGTGGCACAATCGAGATTGGAGGTACTCCCGTGCGCATATCACTGGCTGCCGCAAATGTGTTTGACACACCATATCGCGACTATTTGAGCCGCTACCGCTACTTTGCTCTTGATCCTGGACGGAATATCATCATACGCTGTAGCACACCACTCGATATGTTCCATCATACCTCAAACTCACCATGAACCGCTATTCCTTGTACGCCGCTCTTGTTGCGGCACTTGTTCTTGTCGGTTGTGATCCTCATAACCATGATCATGGCAATGATCATGCTGCTGCAAGTCGTTTTATCCTTCATCTGACAAATGGTGATACGATCGCCGCTATCTGGAATGACCCTGATGGTCCGGGAGGTCAATCACCGCAGATAGATACAATTCGACTCCGCAGAGGCTCGTATTCTGGAAGGCTCATCATTCTGACGACCACAGGAGATACTCTATCGACGGTCATCCAAACTCAAGGTACTGAGCATCAGCTCTTTTACACTGTCAGTGGCAGCGCGGCAAGCCACGTAAGCATATCCATCCGCGATCGGGATAGTCGCGGTATGCCGCTTGGACTGCAAACCGCCTGGGAGGTCGAGCCACCCCAAGCACCAGTGCCGGGTAGTGTCCGCATTCAGCTCTATCATTACGAGCCAAACAAAAAAGATGGCATCACTCCATCTGCCGAAACAGATGCAGATATTACGTTCCCGTTGATCGTACAACCTTAGACAAAAACGTTCCGGAAGGCTTCTTCTGCAGGCGGGAATGGCCGTTCAAGCGCACGGTCAATCGCCGATGTCATTTCACGGGCGATTGTGTGATGCAACTGGTCGAGTTCGTGTCGGGTCATGACCCCACGCTCGACCAGTTGTGTTTCGTAGCGACTGATCGGATCACGTTTTTCCCAATACTGGAGCATCGGGGGCGGTACATAGCGGAAATCATCATGCTCAGCATGTCCGCGCATTCGCATTGTGACGGTTTCAATCAGTGCAGGGCCCTCACCGCGACGCGCACGTTCGACGTAGGTACGGACCGTATCAAAGACAAGCTCGACATCGGTTCCATCGATGGTTACTCCAGGACAGCCGTAGCCAACTGCACGATCACTGAGCCGCTCACATGCGTACTCAAGCTGGCGCGGCGTCGAGTAGGCATACTGATTGTTTTCGATGATGACCACAAGCGGTAGCCGCTGGACCGCTGCAAAATTCATTGCTTCGTGGAACTCACCGACATTGGTTCCACCATCACCAATTGTTGTGAGGACGACGATTGGTTCGCGTTTCATTCGTGCAGCAAGTGCATAACCTGCCGCTACAGGCATCATTGCTGCAAGGTGCGAGATATTGCCATAGATGCGTAGATGCGGATCGGCATAATGCCCTGTTCCATCGGTACCCCGCATCTGACTACCCTGCCGTGCCAGAAAATTGAGCATGAGCTGATCAAGATCGGCACCAAAAACAAAGTGCATGCCGATATCTCGATGCATCGGAAAAATCACATCACGCAAGCGATCGAGTGCGTAACTGGCACCAACCGACGTTGCTTCATTCCCGATTTGCGAATAGACTCCACCGAACGCGCGTCCCTGACGGTAGAGCCGAATCATCGCATTATCGAATTCGCGTGCAGCAATCATGAATCGGACGATGTGCCGGCGATCGTCGTCGCTCAGCATACCCGACACATGCAGCTGCGGAATTGGTTCATCCAGATCAAATTGATTCATCACTTTTTCGGGGACGGTTTGACTCGGTAACCAAAACTTCGCAGGTACGTTGGATCATTCCGCCAATGCTCGCGAACCTTCACACGAAGGTCAAGATAAACGGGAACCCCTAAATGCGCTTCGATTCGCTCGCGCGCACTCTCACCGATACGTTTGATCATCGAACCTCCAGTACCGATGAGGATTTTCTTTTGCGAATGCCGCTCAACAACGAGTTCAGCAGCGATGTACCACGGTCCTTCCGGACGCTCATCAAAATTGGTAACAATCACTTCGACCGAATAAGGGATCTCTTGCTGACAGTAGCGATAGACCTGTTCCCGAATAAACTCCGCGACAAAAAAGCGTTCCTGCTGCGTCGAAAGTTCGTCGGGGTCGTAGAGGAATTCGCTTTCGGGTAGTAGTCCAACGATGACATTTACCAACTCGTCGAGGAACTTTCTTTTGAGCGCCGAGACAGCGACACTGGTGCGAAAAATACCTGACTGCATTGCCCGCTCGATGATTGGCAAGGCAGCGCGTTTATCGTCCAGCGCATCCATCTTGGTAAGCACCAGCACAATGGGTTTGCCGCTCTTGGGCAGATCGGCTACGATTGGCTCTGCAAGTAAACGCTCCACGTCTGCAATACCACCTGTGGCATCAAACAACACAAGCACGACATCAGCATCTTCAATTGCCTGGTGAATCTCGGCAAGCATTTGGCGATGAAGCTCGAACTTCGGATGTTCGACAATTCCCGGAGTGTCAAGAAAAACCATTTGCGCATCACCGCTCGTAAGGATGCCAATCACCGGACGTCGCGTTGTTTCTGGTTTAGGTGAAACGATCGCCAGTGGCTCCCCGATGAGCGCGTTGAGTAGGGTCGATTTACCAGCATTCGGCTTGCCAAGGATAGCAACAAAACCTGCACGTTTCATCACGCGAGCATTCGCAGATGATTGATGATGCGCTCAGCGGCATGTCCGTCGCCAAACGGGTTGTGTGCTCGTGCCATTGCTTGGTATATCTTGTGGTCGTGAAGCAACTGCCGTGTCGCCAAGACAATTTGCTCGATATCGGTGCCCACAAGACGTGCTGTACCGGCTTCGATTGCTTCTGGTCGCTCGGTTACTTCTCGCAGCACAAGTACTGGTTTGCCAAGTGATGGCGCTTCTTCCTGAATACCGCCTGAATCGGTGATGATCACCCACGCGTGCTGCATCATATATGCGAATTCGCGATAGGGTAATGGTTCGAGCAACCGAATGTTGTCGTATCCTGCAAGTATACGCTCGACAGGGCTGCGAACGTTTGGGTTGAAATGCACTGGATAGACAATCACCACATCAGGCTCTGTTTCTGCTATTTGCACAAGTGCAGTACAAATGCGCTCAAAACCAGCTCCAAAATTTTCACGACGATGACCAGTAACCAGCACAATGCGCTTGTTTTTACTCTCAACAAGCTCGAAAAGATCATCTGGTAAATTCCGCAGCAATAGCCGGCGCTCGGCAACTTCCAGTGCAGCAAGCTGTGCAACAACCCACTGCAGTGCGTCTATCGCAGTGTTGCCGGTAACCACTATGCGGTCAGGAGCAATGCCTTCACGCAATAAATGCTCTCGTGCCCGCTCAGTAGGAGCGTAGTGCCAATCGGCAATATGCGAGGTAAGAACGCGGTTGATCTCCTCGGGAAATGGCGCATACTTGTCAAACGTTCGCAGCCCTGCTTCGACGTGTGCAATCGAGATTCGTTCATAGAATGCAGCAAGCGATGCTGCCAGTGTCGTTGTTGTGTCACCTTGCACGATAACGACGTCAGGACGCCTGGTGCGGAATTCCTCGCCCAAGCCAGTCAGCGCTCGAACAGTGACCTCTTCCAGCCGTTGACCTGGCTGCATAATCGCTAAATCTGCATCGGGAACGATCCCAAACGTCTCGAGCATCTGGTCGAGCATCTCATCATGCTGTCCCGTGATGACCACACGAAGGCGGCACCACTCGACTCCCGATAGGCGATGCACGATTGGCGCGAGTTTGATTGCTTCAGGACGGGTACCAAAAACGACGGTAATGTTCACACAATGGAGGATCGAAATTGCACTTTTGTAGCAGAATTTCAGTGCAAAGATAGGTGCACTCCCTCGTCAGACCATCTCTGCAAGAGCCGTGGTAAGCGAACTTCGCCGGTACCAACTGCGCATGTTGCCGCTTGGTATTATCCTGCGGAAAGCAATTCGTCGTACGTTCCGGACCACCACGCGATCGCGCAGACATTCATCGAGCATACAACCTTACACCACACCGTTGCAGCTACCGTGGGAAACCGACGCACCGTTAGCACAGCACCTTGACATACCACCTGTAGAGTCGTTCGCACGATATGCAGATACGGCGCATGCCATCTCAATGCACTGTAGAAGCGGGCGCTGGTTCGTTCTCGGTTGTGGTTGGATCGAACCACTGCATGGTTTCACTGCGCCAGGGATCAACGGTAATCGGTACGATACATCACCACTTGACGCAGAACAGATTGCACATGGATATTGGCTTGAGAAGCGACTGCCCCACTCTGCCGTACCTCGTGCCCAGTGGCTATGGAATATGATCGAGGGTCCGCATCGGCCTATTGACTGGCAGCGCGATTTCCGCAGTGGATATCGCTGGAACGAGTCAACGCCCCACCATCGGATTGCATTCGATCCAGCACCTGGTGTCGATCCAAAGGTACCATGGGAACTCGGACGACTACAACTACTACCGTTACTTGCTCTCGAAGCGCATCATACAGGCGATGCCACCTACCGTGCTGAGCTTGCGAATGTCATCGAAACAACGCTTCTCGATTTCGCAGCACAGAACCCACCCGGATACGGCATCCAGTGGGCATCACCAATGGATGTCGCAATTCGACTTGCGAACATTTTGGTTACTCTCGATCTTGTGCGCTCGGTTGGATTCCGGCAGAGCGCTACCGAGTCAATAACATTGTATGCTTACGACCATGCGCAATTTGTTCTATCGAATCTCGAGTGGTCCGAAGGAATGCGCGGCAACCATTATCTGGCTTGTATTGCTGGGCTATCGGTTGCGGCATCATACTTCCCTAATTGCCAATGGACACGGCATCTTCGCCGGTGGTGTGCAGAACAACTTTGCCGTGAAATAGACCATCAGTTCTTGCCCGATGGCGGTAACTTCGAAGCATCGGTCGCATATCACCGCTTAGCAGCAGAAATGCTTGCGTGGGCTGTGTGGTTCTTGCGTCGCACACCAGAAGGATGCGCCGTTTTTGATCGCGAATGGACACCTATATCGCATTTGGCGACCATTGCAGCGTTTACAAACGAAGTCACGTATCGCTCCTGGATTGCTCCACAAATTGGAGACAATGATAGTGGACGCTTTCTTCAGCTCATACCTTTCAGCGATGTAGGTTTAGCAACGGGGAAACTATGCGGTCGCAGTGACCCGTATTTGTCACAGCGGAGTCATCGCGAAACGTGCATACTCACGTGTGCTGTCGCAGCGAACCGTCGTGACATTGTGACGGCTCTATACGAAGATTCTGCGTATCAACGGCGTCAACAATTCTCTGCACCACACTTCGGCGTTGCCGTGCAGCGCAACCAGCGATGGGAAGTATTCCTCCGAGCTGGCTCGATCGGTCAACGTGGCAAGGGGGGTCACGCACACAACGATCAGCTGTCGGTAACGCTTGCGTTCGATGGGAATGAAATTCTTGTTGATGCCGGCACTGGTGTCTATTTAGCATCACCAGAAATCCGAAACCGTTTTCGTTCGACACGAATGCACAATACACTTGCGTTCAATAGCATCGAACAAAATACATGGTCAGATGCAACATCTGAAGCACTTTTTTGGCTCACCAGTGATCGAGCACATGCTCGGCTCATCAGCTGCGACAGTAGCACAATCATTGCAGAACATTTCGCCTATGGGTTTCCCCACCGACGCATCATCCAGATTAACAACGAAGGCATCATTATCCACGATTACTTTGCATCCCCCAACCAAGCTGTGCTGTACTTTCACATTCATCCGTTACTTGCGGTGGTATTGACAACTGATGGAGCTTGCCTTTCGAGCAATCACTGGAGTATTATCTGCACTGCCCAGCGTGGTAGAATCGATATCGCGGAATCCTCATACAGCCACTCGTATGGGGCGCAGACTCCATCGAAAGCAATCATTGTTCACCCTGCTACAGACGTGACACATACAGAATTCCGGTTGGTAACTGGGGCGTAAGTTTGTAGCTACTTGTTGACGACAGCACATGCAGATTCGTAATCACATTCGGCTCCTATCATGGACGGCTGCGGATAAGCTGCTGTTTCTTGGCTATGGAGTCGTAACATGGCTTCAAATACGTGCATTGTCACCGGTCGAATACGGATTGGCTGCGCAGCTACTGACTCTGCAGGCGTGGATTGCTATCGTTGCAGAAGGATCACTGCTGCAAAGCATCATACAGTACGGGCACGACCAGCAGGACCGCGGACGTGCTGATCTCATCGCCCTCGGATTGCATACCGTTTTTACACTGGCTCTTGCTGTAGGAATCGCTGCCGCTGCATCACCGCTTGCGCAAGTGTTCAACGAGCAACGTTTTCACAGCGTCGCAACAATCCTGCCGCTATACTGCTTGATTGGCATTCCACGCTCCTTCGCACTGAAACTGCTCCAGCGTGAGCTACGTGCCCGAGATGTATTTCTGACCAATCTCGCATGGCTTGGCACTGCAACAGTACTAACGATCTATTTTTTGACACATGACCGACTGCGATATTTTGAGGACATGGCATTGATAGCGTGTGTGGGATTAACTGCTGGTTCGGTAGTTGGTTCGGTGCTTGCGCGCGACCTCTACCACTGGTCACTTGAGGGAACGCTCACACTGCGGGCTGTACTGCGCTTCAGTGTACCGCAGGCACTCATGATGGCTTTGGCAACCAGCATTCGGCAGCTCGACATCTTCATTGTGCAAGCATTCTTTTCGACTCGTGCCGTCGGCGTGTACAACGCAGCTAAAATGCTCTATCGCGTTTTCGAAACAGGTGCCGATGCTGCTGTATGGCTCATGTACCCGACAGCTGTGCGCTTGCTACACCAGGAACGTCGTGATGCTTTGAACGCTCTTGTCGGGAAATCGCTCATTCTGCAATGTGCAGTCGTATTCGCTGCAGTGTTCACTTTAGAGGCAGGAGGAACAAAATTTTTTGTCGGCTTCCTTGGTGCTCAGTACAGCGAAACAACAACTGTCTTCAATGTCATGGCAATTGGTGCACTGTTTCTCCCCGTAATGGTTCTGCAATCGGTGCTTTTGGCACTTCATCGTGTTGATCGGATGCTCGGCATCACAGCCATTAGCGTTATCGCTGCTGTTGCTGTGTACATCATCGTCGGTGTACTGGATCTTCTTCCGCTGATCGGTACGGGAGTGGTAATGTATGCGGCAGCAATGGGATTTCTGTTGTGGTATGCAGTACGCAGGGAGGGACTGGTTGCTGTTACCGATCTTGTACAAGCGATGTCGGATATTCGCACTGCTATCGGTGTCTTTATGCAGCGCCGATTTGGAATTGTCAGTCCTTTCAAGTAGGCACGTCGAATGATTTCGTTTCGATTAGCGTGGCGATTGTGGCAGTTGCGCCCATGGCAAGCATTGCGTGTGTCTCTGCTGTCGGCAGTACTGGTGCTAAGCGCACTGGCTACACATACCTGGCTCGATCAGCAGTGGCATCAACTGGAAAAGGAAAAGCATCAGTTGACGGTTTCCCTCATTATCGAGCCAGCTGGTGTTAACAATATGCAAGCGTTAGCTACTGATCTTCGTTCCCTCGCACCAGAATTGATTGAGCGTGTCGAGGTTGTCAGCGACTCTGCCGTTGTTGGACAGTTGCAAGCGCGTCACGGAGTCTCGCTGTCGGATTTACTGGGAGACAGCGTTGTGCCAAGTATCCTGCGGATTGTTTTTATGCCTGCAGCCCTAAATCTTTCATCATTGACAGCGTTCATCGAACAATGTCGTGCCATCCCTGAGATCACCGACATCATTTATCCTCTGGAACGGAGCACACGTATCTTCGAGAAAGAGCAACAGCTCCGCGCTACGTCAACTGTGCTCAGCGTGATATGGGGCGCCATCGCCCTGCTTGCGCAATGGCTCCACTCTCGCAGCACGTTACCCTTGTCGAGACGAGATGGACAGACGTTGCTTCTTCTTGGCTCGACACCAGCGATGATACGCCGCATACGTGCAAGCTACGCTCTACTCTCGCACGGGGTAGGCCTCGCAATTGCCGCGGTTGTTGTTTGGGGTGTGCTGATGCTTCTATCACCCGTTCAGAATCCCAGCTTCGCAGCTCTCGTAGGAGTCTCTGCTGCCGGGATCGTTGTTACCAGCGGCATCATCATCAGCACTGTTGTCGAACCACGCTAATGATTCAGCGCTTCTGTTGTTGCGATTGCTGCGGAGAGGCTGAAGCATAGAGCGCTTGCTTGACGGTTTGGAATCGCTCAGCTGCTGAACCAGGAATGGTTGCCCGCTGCAACAGAGTCAAGAAGTTGTTCGCTGTCAGCAGGTTCATTTCGATCACAACAGGATCAGACTCTGCTTTTTTGGCCTTCTGGGCTTCTTGCGCCGCCTTGACAAGCACATTCTTGACATCAAGGAACAGCTCAACTTCACTCCCTTTGATCTCGACGGTGTTGAGCACATTGATCGCAAAGAGTACATCACCGAGCGTCATTGTCGGTTTCAAAACTGTGTTTTGCGGTGACGACGCATCAGCCGTTTGCTGCTGGGCAATAGCAACTGAAACAACCATGCTTGCAATGGCACACACAAGAGCACAACGAATGGAGCGCATAACAAGACAAGACAGATTGTGAAACAAACACAACAAAACCAAGAGGCGGTTACTTTTCGTCGAACAATCGGTCAAATAGCACGCCACAGGAGAGGCGGTGAACAAGCGCTGGTGCACTCAATGTCGTCACTGTGTAATCAAGCGTTAACGATGGGAATATGATGCCTGCACCGACACCAAACCCCGTCAGCACCGACGCTGTAGCTGCTGATTGCGATGACCGAATACCATTGTCGTATCCAACACGAAGCTGGACGCTTTTCCCAACATAGAGCTCACCGCTGATAGCAAAATTGCGAAGCCGATCGCCGAAAGATTGATTCTGCTCCGCAAGACGTGTCAAGTTAAAGTTGACCAGTAGGGGCAACCCACGCAAGCGATGGCTCACTCCGATTCGAAAATCAGTCGGGAGTGCTGCATCTTCACCGTTCATTCGCGTCAGTTGAATACCAAGATAGCGCAGAGATGCACCCACTGTAGTGCGAATATGTGGCATCTGGTAAAGCAGTCCTGCGCTGGCAACAATGGCACTTGCGGCGACACGATCGAGAGTCGTTTGTACATACCCGATCGTGATACCGTAGTATGCATTTGTGTCGAATTGATTGGCATAGGAGAGTTGCAGCGCAACATGCGAAGCACTAAAGGAACCAGCAGGATTGCCGAATGCATCGGTTCGGGTGAAACTTCCAAAGCTGGTAAATGCAGCCGACGCCCCCCACCGACCCTTGCCAAGAGTGCTACCGTAGGCTGCGACACCTGAGTTGATGTCGAGCACATGCTTGATGAAGGTAAGCGAAAACGAGCGATCCTCTGTTGTGGGCAGCACAGCAGGATTGTAAAGCTGTGCCGAAACATCGCCAGCGATTGCAACAAACGCCCCTGCTAATCCAGCAGCACGTGCACTCTCAGCCGAACGCAAAAAGTCGAATGGCGATAGTGTCTGTGCTTGTGCAAATGCTGTGGCTACAGCAGCGACCACCATTGCGCGGACGCTATTCATCGCGCAACGTGAAGGAGTCGTTCAAAAAACCACTGTGGCGGACGGACTGCTCGGCGCCGTTGACGATGGACAAAAGTATGCACGGTATAGCCTTCGGCAATTACATCACTCGCACGCAAAATACGATAGTCCAGTCGCAGGGTTGCGGCATATCGAACACCACAGGTTGTTTCAATCGTCAGCAAATCGTCATAGAAGGCAGGAGAGCGATATATAACATGCGCTTCCAGGACTGGCAGAAGGAGACCACTCGCTTCGATTTCCACGTACGGAACGCCTGCCCATCGTAGTAGCTCTGTACGACCGATTTCGAACAAGCGGAGGTAGTGGCCATTGTACATGTACTCCATCCGGTCGGTATCGGCGTAGCGCACCCGGTAGGGATATTCGTGACAGATGATTGGCACCAAGTGACTGTCGTCCATGAAATCCTTATGGTCGCATAGAGCGCTCAATGAGAACAAATAGTTCGAGCAACCGTTCGAGATCCTCGATGGAGTAGAAGTCAATCTCGATAGTACCCGCACCTGTGCTGCTTTTGGACTTGACACGGACGTTTGTCGCGAAAATGGTGCGTAGCTGCCGCTCGATCTCTGCAAGCGTGGTGCGAACATCTTCTGATTCAGCAACCGATTGCGTTCTTCGGACAACTTGCTTCCCCGTATCATAGCGAATATTACCAAGCTCGACATCCCGTACCAATGCTTCGGTGGCACGCACCGAAAGATCTTTAGCAATGATGTCCTCTACAACCTGAACCTGGAGTGCATGGTCTTCGAGTGCTAAGAGCGCACGTGCATGTCCCATGGTGATTTTTTTGAGGCGAAGCGCTTCCCGGACTGGTTCACTGAGCTTGAGTAGGCGAAGGAAGTTTGTTACTGTCGTACGGTCCTTGCCAACCTTTGCAGCAACTTCTTCTTGGGTCAGATGGCACTCTTCAATCAGGCGCTGATAGCCAAGCGCAACTTCGATCGGATTGAGATTTTCGCGCTGGACATTCTCGATCAGTGCCAGTTCGAGCATGTCTGTATCACGTTCGACATCGAGGATATAGGCTGGAATCATCGTCAAACCAGCTTCGATTGACGCGCGGACACGGCGTTCACCAGCAATAAGCTCATATCCATCCTCGATGCGCCGCACCGTAATTGGCTGAATAACGCCCTTTTCTCTAATGCTGCGGGTAAGCTCTTCCAGGGCGCCAGCATCGAAGTCCTGCCGCGGTTGATAGCGGTTCGGTCGAACCTTTGTGATCTCGATCAGCGCTGTCGCGCCAGTAATGGTGCCATCGTCAACGACCAGAGCACCGGCATGTTCTATCGACGGCAGCTCGCGTGGTATCAATGCCCCCAACCCTTTTCCCAGCCCGAGTGGCTTTGCTTTTTTCATAGCCGATGTTTGCTCCGTCATTGTTGGACGTGTACCGGATTGTGAGACGAACGATGGAGCTGTGGATTACGCTCCATAATCTCGTGCGCCAATTCGAGATAATTCCGCGCACCCAAGCTCAATGCATCATAGAGCAAGACTGGTTTGCCATGGCTGGGCGCCTCTGACAACCGCACATTTCGGCTGATAACAGTCGAACAGGCTTTCCCTTGAAAGTGTTTCCGCACTTCCTCGACAACTTGATTGGATAGTCGTAAACGGCTGTCGTACATCGTCAGCAGCACACCTTCGATCTCAAGCTGCGGATTGAGATGACGGCGAACAATCGAAATCGTATGGAGGAGCTGTCCCAATCCTTCCAGCGCATAGTATTCACATTGCACTGGTATAAGCACCGAATCGGCCGCTGTCAACGCATTGAGCGTCAGCAAGCCCAATGATGGTGGGCAGTCAATGAGAATGTATGTGTATTTGCGCCGCATGTGCTCAAGAGCCTGGCGAAGAATGTTTTCCCGGCGTGGGAAGTCCACCAGCTCGATCTCGGCACCAACCAAGTTGATGTGTGAGGGTACAAGTTCTAAAAAGGGCATCTCGGTCGAAAGTGTCACATCAGCAATTGCAGCATTGCCAACCAGTACATTGTAGATTGTCCGGTCGAGTTGTCGCGTATCCACACCAAGTCCATTTGAGGCGTTTGCTTGGGGATCAATGTCAATGAGCAGTGTCGGTTGCTCTGCTGCAGCAAGCGACGCTGCGAGATTGACTGCAGTAGTCGTTTTTCCGACACCACCTTTTTGATTTGCAATGGCGATAACTTTACCCATTGAGACCTCCGCAAGAGTGTTCGACCGATTCGGTACGGAGCCGAAAAAGGGTCCACGCTGCAATCATTATCGAATGTTGGATTTCACCATTAGCGATCAGCTGCTCAACGCGATCGAATGGGATCTCCACGGTTTCGACAACCTCGTGAGCGTCCCATTGTGGCTGTTTTACATACTGGCAGCCATACCAGGCATACGTGTAGCATCGCGTTGCCAAAAATGCGGGGTTGGGAAACTGCTCACCGATGGATTCGAGTGCAACACCGGCGTATCCTGTTTCTTCGGTGCATTCCCGCATTGCGGCACGCGCTGGATCTTCGTCAGGCGAAAGAACCCCGCCTGGAAACTCGAGAGTGATGCAATCAGACCCATGACGGTACTGTCGCACCATCACAACCGTGTTGTCCGGAGTAATTGGAATAACATTGACCCACGCCGGTGTATGGAGGACGATGAACTCACCATACCGCCCATCACGCGGATGCTGACGCCTGACCCATTCAAGCCGAAATAAACGAAAATCGCCACCATCGCGCCGCTGGAGCGTCTTCCATCTCAACTCAGGCTGGTGATTATCGGCAGGAGTCATTACATCAGAAAATTCGGGCTACGCGTTCCAAATTTACAGTGCATTTCCGCATGACTCCAAACATTTTTCCTGCAGGGTGGAAAGATTGTCGAAAAAATCGGTGCATAACCCTCAGAGAACACAACGTGCTCGCCGATGCACTGAAACTGCTGGGGAGTCAAGATCAAAAAAACGCAGCAGTGCGTCGGCTGCTCGCACAATGCCGATACGCGGCGAAATACCAATACGTTTCCGTTGGTACCTTGATGGAATGACCCATATTCCCTCTCCCGTACAGCGTCGGCAATTGTCGTCAAGATCAAAACCGAATGCCCGTGCAAGATTAGCCGGACCCGACAGAAGCTTCGCTATCGGTGCATTTATTCCTCGACGCTGACGCATGATTGCAATCCCGGCGAGCGGCTCAGCAGCTCGTAGCAGCACTGCTGTCCCTTCACCTTCTCGCCCAGTGACGATGTTCACACAACGATGTACCCCATAAATACGATATACGTAAAGACATCCACCCGATTCGAACATCGCACGATTGCGTTGTGTCGGGCCACACCACGAATGGCTTGCCGGGTCGTCAGCATTGTAGGCTTCCGTCTCGACAATACGCGCAGCAAGCAACTGACCATCACTGAGACGGCGGATCAAAATGGTACCGATCAATTCCGGTGCAACGATGTCCGTCGGTCGAACGAACCATTCCGGTGGGAATGCCAGGCGATCGAGCATTTCATCATCTGCTTCTTCGAGTGCCCGTTCAGGTATATCATGGTCAGTGGCAATGGTAACTTGCAATTGGTGCATCGTTTTGATTTGCTGTGGTTCGGCGTACAATACTACGGACAACCTTTTGGCTCAGTGTCGGTGAAGCCGTTCTACTTGTTTCATTTGCTGCAGTATCTGTTGTTGTTGCGCGTCGTTTTGGAGCCGCCGGGCTCGGAGAGTATTCGATCGCAATGACCATTGGTGCCATAGTGCAAATAGTCGCCGATGCTGGCTATAGCATCTGGTTGCCACGAGAGGTTGCACAAGAGCCGAATGCAATTACCACCTATGTGGAAGATGCGATTGGGACAAAAACTCTTCTCTGGATCGCAATACTACCACTCGCACTACTGGTCGCTGCGGTACACAGCCCGCAAGTTCTTGCTTTGACCGGAATCGTTATGCTTGAGGCATTGTCAGGGTGCATCAGCCACACAGTCTTGGCGGCATTGCGCGGCATCGAACACTACACCGTACCGCAACTTATCAGCAGCGGATATGGATTGATTGCAACATTAGCAATGATCAGCGCATTAGTGTTGTCCGGTTCTCTTGTCGTTGCAATCGCGCTTCTTGCACTTGTTGGGATGGGACGGGCAGTACACCTTTTTACGTTTCTACAGCGGCGCATCAACGAGCAACTCGATATGGGTCACATGTGGAGTGCAATGCGACCGTCTCGCGTACTGGTCGAGCTTCGCGACCAATGGCGTCTTTGGTGGGTTAACATTGCCAGCAGCATTATTCACAGGCTCCCGCTGGTGATGCTCGGTCTGCGGAGCAATAGCGTCGAGGTGGGACACTTCGCGGCTGCTTTTCGCATCTACAGTGCAGTACGCATAGTACCTGGGGCACTGTTCAACGCAGCTCTGCCGCGTCTGATAGCTGGTCAGAGTATAGGAGATCATTCCAGTAATGTCAGTATCATTGGAGCTGCAATCGGCGCTGTTATCGGGGTTGTATTGTGGTTCGTTGCGCCACTGCTCATTCGAGCAACGTTTGCTTTCGATGCTGCTATCGAGCTCTTACAGTTGCTAGCGATTGCGTTTGTAGGATTATCGCTCAAAACAACTCTGGAAGCGCTCCTGATCGCCCGACATCAGGATCGCCCCGTTGCGATTGCAGTTACTGTTGGTGCCTTGGCGACCGTTTTACTCTCGTGGTTATTACCACCGACAGCTTTGATGTTTTCACTGCTCTCTATTGGTCTTGAATGGGCTCTTTTCTTGATACTCGCCCTCTGGTTTGCTGTGTGGCGTTGGCACTGACGCTCATTGGCTGTGCCGTCGTACTTCCGCCACCTGGAGGACCAGACGACCGTGTCCCTCCGCAGGTCGAATTCTGCAGCATTCCTCATGGCTTGCTCGGCGTCGGTACAGAACTGGCGATTGAGGTTAGATTTAGCGAATACATCGAGCGCAGTGATGTTCTCCGATGCATCGCGATATCGCCTCGTGCAGCAATGAACATCGAATGGAACGGACGCACCCTAACGATTCTTCTGGACAGCCTGCGCAAGGGAACAACGTATCGTCTGAGCATTGCTCCAGATTATCGTGACCTCCGTGGGAATCATGCTACTGAACCCTTCTCGCGTGTGTTCTCGACCGGCAATTATCTCGACAGTTGTCGCATCAGTGGAACCATCCTTACAACGGATGCGACACCACTCTACGCACAACTGATTCCGAGTGATACAACTCGGTCAACAACACGGTACATCGTCCCTGCAGCACGGGACGGGAGTTTTCTTGCCGATGCGCTTCCATGCGAAACGTTTTTTGTTACTGCTTTTGCAGATGCGAATGGCAACGGTGAATATGACAACGGCGAAAAGTGCGGTGTGGCAGCAAGCACAATTGTCGCAGCACCAACGCCTGCGTATGTGCGTATCTGGCTATCACTCCCTCCGCCACGGAATCCGCTTCGAGTGCTGAATGCACGCGCAATCACCGAGCGAAGAATTCGTACCACTGTTTCTCTTCCTATAAATCGGACCGAACGGAATCACTGGCAGCTTACCGATTCAATAAGTCGCAAAAACATTCCGATTGTCGGAACGGTTTTACGTGATGCTGATCATCTGGACATACTCAGTGCTGAACCACTTTCTGAAGAGCGAACCTACATTCTCGCACCTTCAGCCAATGCTGACATATGTGATACGGTAGGCAGAGCACTGGTTGTGGACACAACTGCAGTCACATTCAGCGGAAAAAGCATCCCTGACAGTATGCCGTTGCATGTTGTACAACTTGTGCCCCCACGCGATACAACCAGGAATGCTCCGTTGATGCCATCCTTACACGTACTATGGAGCGACGCTATTGCTACATTGCCTACCATTGAACTGTTCGAAACAGGATCGGACACCGTTGTACCGCTTAAGGTCGAGCGACAAGATGACGCGCATATCATCGCACAGCCCCGCGATTCTCTCCGTCCAACAACGCAGTACACATGGCATATCGTGCTCGCTGCTGCCCGTTCATGGCGCGGCATCCCAAGCAGCGACACAAACACACTCGTTCGCTCAATTTTCACCCTCGATACACGGGATGGTGGGAGTGTACGCGGAATAGTTATCGACTCATGTTGCAATTGCAGACAGGTAATTGTGCTGGCGCGCAATCGCCAGGGTGGAACGGTTGCCACCGCTCGAGCTAATGCCGACGGACGCTTCATCATCGGATATCTTCCGGAGGATTCCTACCAACTCGATGTGTTCTGTGATGCAAATGCAAACAATGTTTACGATAGCGGTGGCCTTAACCCATTGCAACTCGGCGAGCACGTCGCAACTTCACCAGTGGCTGTTTCCATCAAAGCTCGCTGGATAACCGATGGAGTCACTATCCGACTTGGACGATGATTCTTGTGGACCGCACCATCCCACTCCTTCCAGATTTACTCGCACCTTTAGGAAAGGTCGCTACGTTCGACCATCGTATATTCAACCGATGGCTTCTGGTGGAAACAAAGTGCCGTGCGTTGTTTATTCGCTCGACAGTGCACATCACATATCCATTACTGGAAGGAACACACGTCCGATTTATTGGCTCTGTCACCAGTGGCAGTGACCATATCGCCGATGATATAGCATCCACACTGGGCGTTACAGTTGCACTCGCACATGGAGCCAATGCGAACGCAGTCGCTGAGTACGTGCTCGCAAGCGTGCTTTTGTGGTGTTTGCAGACAGAAAAATCCCCCGCTGAGCACACCATCGGCATCATCGGGTATGGTAACATCGGTCGTCGCGTTGCTGAGTACATGCACCACCTCGGTATGCATGTTGTCGTGTGTGATCCGCCCCTTGCCGATGTAGGATTTTCATTCCCCAATACTGTCACCGTTGCGCCACTCGACGAATTGTTGTCTACCAGCACGATTGTCACCAACCACGTGCCGCTTGTCACCACTGGACGGTATCCCACAATCTATTTGCTCGATACGCACCAACTTCGGGCATCGCCAGCTCGTCTGATCGTGCACACTTCGCGCGGAGGTATCATCAGAACGCGGGCACTTGCTGATGCCGCTCGTCGTGACATCGCCCTTGCAATAGACGTGTGGGAAAATGAACCGAATGTGTCCCCAACGCTGGTACACAGAGCGCTCATTGCGACTCCCCATATTGCTGGGCACTCGCATAATGCAAAGTTGAGTGCGTCGGTCATAGTTGCACAGCAATATTTTACTTTTTGTGATGCAGAGTTTGTGCTCCCGGCGCTTGAGCTTCCCCCACGAAAGCGTTTCGACTGTGATATCGAGCCGAACATGGCATTGAAGATGTTGCTGCAGTCCCGACAATTCGATCGCGACACTGACCAATTGCGTCGCGTAGCAAAGTTGCGGCTCTCATCACGTTTGGCTGCAATCGAGCATTTTCGCGCGACATATCCACCCCGTTATGAAGTTTTTCGAACCATCTACGACGAGTGATGGCACGTTTTGAGATCGTCGCATCTGCCCTCGATGGAATCCTTGTATTGCAACCAACGGTTTTCTACGACACTCGTGGCGCTTTCCTGGAATGTTTCAATGCGCAAGAGTTTGCCCAGCTTGGCTTGCCGACTAATTTTGTTCAGGACAACATGTCAGTATCTCGCTATGGCGTCCTTCGAGGGCTACATTTTCAATGGGACCCACCGATGGGTAAACTACTTCGTGTGTGCTGTGGTCATATCCAGCTTGTCGAAGTAGATATTCGTCCCGACTCACCTTCGTGTGGCATGCACTGGTCTATCGAGCTTACTGCAAATGAGCATCAACTTATCTGGATTCCACCTGGCTTTGCCAATGGCTTTTTGGTCCTCAGTTCGGAAGCAATCGTGCAGTATAAATGCACAGCGTTTTACAATCCTACAGGGGAAGGTGCAATTCGATGGAACGATCCCTCACTCGACATTGGATGGAATCTTGACTCCGAGCCAATTACCAGCGAGAAGGATCGAAATGCTATGACCCTCCAGCAGTGGCTCGCACGCTCAGAATCACGCTTATTGACGTATCAAAACAAACGGTGAATACCTATGCCTAATCCATACACCAGACTGCTTCGATCACAACGGCATAAAAACACTCGACAAATTCTATGGAGCTTCCTTGTGTTACTGGCAGGACTTGCTCTGTTGTGGTGGCAGCAACAACACGAGAATAGCCGTCTGACACAATCGCTCCATGACTCACTTGCAATAAATGACACGAGTGCGTTTGTCGCCGAGCGTGATTCTGGCAATTCTGCAATCCACACCATACTCGGTACACCCGAGGATGCAACTCCACACAACGACATCATCATCAAGCGCTGGCAATATGTGCTATCGTACAATCCAACGACACGCTGCCCTAATTGGGTAGCGTGGAATCAGAGTGCATGGTGGTATGGATCAGCGCCCCGACATCGAGGACAATTTATGCCCGATCCACTGTTGCCATCAGTGTACGTGCCGGTACTGCATCGTGACTATGTCAATTCCGGATATGATCGCGGTCACATCGTGCGCTCGGAAGAACGAACCCGCTCCGTCGAAGATAATCGAACAACATTCTACACAACGAACACCATACCTCAAACGCACGAACTCAACACAGGTCCGTGGTTGCGCCTAGAAGAGTACGTCGAGCAACTCTGCAAACGTCACCGGCATGAATTGTATATCGTTGCTGGACCAATCTACCACGATACCTCACGGACGGTGATTGGCCGCGGTGTTCGTGTTCCTACGGAATGCTTCAAAATCATTGTGATTTTGCCCAAAGGAGGGAGAAGTCGCCATGTAACGACAATGACAAACGTCGTTGCTGTTCGCATGCCCAACCGATCAGATGTGAGTGGATCATGGGAGCAGTATGTAACGACTGTAGCGGATATTGAGCGAGCAACAGGCTATCGATTCCTGACAGCAGTGCCCGATTCGATCCTGCACGTCCTCCGATCGAAGCATGCTGCACTCCCTATTCTCTAAAAAGCGAGAGCGCCGATCTACTCTCGGCGCTCTCGCTGCGTAGTCGGGGTGGTGTGATTCGAACACACGACCCCCTGCTCCCAAAGCAGGTGCGCTAACCGGGCTGCGCTACACCCCGACGGCACTGCAAAAATACGTTTACACGACCGATGGTGAAACAAAAGTTGACCACTATGCATTTTTGTAATAGTACGGGATATTGGATGGAAGAACCATGGCGTTCGTCGCGTATAACAACACGTACTGCGTGACACTCCGGCGCACGCTAAAAGTGCCGTTCGAGCGCGTCATGCGTGCAATCGAGAGCGAGGCGGAACGGAGCTTATGGCTTGATCCGCCGTTGCGATTTGAATTTTACGTTGGTGGGTATATCCTCAGCGCCGAAGGTATGCCCATCGCACAATTTGTCGAATATGTTCGCGGTCAGCGGTGGGTGCTCCGATGGATTAGCCCGCTCAATCAATCGCACAGTAAAGTCGTCGTCGAGTTCGTCAGAGCTGGCCGCACGACAACCCGCATCTTAGTCCGTCACTGGCAAATCGAAAACGAAAAAGATTACCACGAGCTGTACGCCGGCTGGCTGTGGTTTCTTGATTCAATTGAGCGGTATTTCATCAGTGGGAAGTACCTCGAATATGACTATCCCGACGTTTACGGCTCAGTCTGAAGTGTTACGTCTGCCCAACTCCTGATCGAGCAGATACAGACTCGATCCCGTCTGACCGACCATCGCAATCTTGTCGAGAATTGTCCGGACGGTCTCCTCTTCCTCGACTTGTTCTTCAATGAACCACTGTAACAGTGGAAAAATTGGATAATCGTGTTCTCGTTGCGCTAATTCGTACATGGTGTGAATGCGAGCAGTAATGTATTGCTCGTGCTCGAGGATAGCCTGGAATAAATCACCAATGTTCTGCCACTCGACACGCTTGATGTGAATATCTCCGAGCGATACCGACTGTCCACGTGCGTGGGCGTGCTCGATAAATTTCATTGCGTGTTCGCGTTCTTCGTCATGCTGTACCTTAAGCCACTGCGCAACTCCCGGCAACCCTCGATCTTTCGCTTGCAACGCAAGCACGAAGTAGAGATATGCTGATTCAAGTTCAGCCTGGATTTGCTCCTGCACAGAAAACAACACTGCTGGTTTCATCCGGCACATATATGATTGTTCAACAACCTCAAAAAATCCTGCATACCGAGAGATACTCGGCATATCGTATTGACGGCAGACGAATTAGATAGCCGTACAGTGCACCAGAAGACCTTAGGGCAATTGTTGTTCGAGTTGCTCGCGTTGCCAACGATGCGGCAAACCGGATGCTGCCTGCAGAAAGAGCGACCGATACTTTGATTGCCGCGCAAAAAAACCAATGGCATCCTGCGCAACTGTCGCCAGCCGCTGATTAAAATGAAACCGTGCGCCGAGAAGATAGCGGGCAAGCGTAGGGTTACACCAATTGAGTGTCCGAAGGGCATTTATTGCCAAGTCGCGCGTTATGAACTCATACCTGGGCGAGGCAAAATCTACCAGTCGTGCATAAGCAGTCGAATCGCCATGCTCAGCACGAATGCGTTCGCATGTGATACGCACTCGGTAGTGAGCACCGGCACAGCCATCGAGCCGGTTCACGTAACCAAGTGCACGGTCAGGATATGCTGTTGATAGACGTTCGAGCACCGTTGCAGCAATCTGGTACGACGAATCAGAGAGGGCTATCTCGAGATCGCGACGGAGCCAATCCGGCACTGTGCGGAGTGCAGTAACAGCGGCACGGCGCACCTCAATGTCGCTATCGTGAAAAGCGCCAGAGATAACGGCACGAACATCGGCGAAACGATGCAACGACTGCCGACGCATCAGCGTCCGTATCGCGAGTGATCGGATAGCGTAGAATCGTTCAGCAGAAAACCGTTCGACAAGAAGACGTGCAAGAAGTGAATCATCAAGTGTACTATCGGCGATGAGCGCTTCGAGCGCATCGTACCGATCAATCATCAGCGGTGCACGGCGCGTTTGTTCGATCAACTCGGCAGTGCTCTTCGGGAAGTCCACACGCTTGAGTATCACCGACCCCGGATCGAATAATGCAAAAGCGACCTGTTGCTTCCGCGGATTGGGCACCCGCACTTTTTCTGTTCGATCAGCAATCCACACACGAACTTGTTCGGATGATCCATCGCGGTAATGAACCTGGAAACGGATTGGCATACGGAACAGGAGTTGCAGCGCGTCGTGTACTTGTATTTGTTCGACAGTGAATTCGATCCACTGCTGACCAGTCTGGGGATCACTGACTGGCGCATAGTGCACACGATACGACGGCTCCCCACCTCGATAAAGCCACTGGTCGAAAAACCAAGATAGGTTCATTCCAACTGCGTCGGCAAATGCGTTTTCGAAATCGCGCGTTTCAACTGTGCCATATACATGCGAACGCAAATAGTGCGTGATCGCACGGTGGAAGTGCTCTTCGCCAACAACATCCATCAGCATATCGAGCACTGCCGAGCCTTTCGAGTAAATACGAGCTGTTCCTGACTGCCGATGAAGAATGGGAAGTGAATTGTTTTGTGCCGCACCGAGCGCTGCATTCTGTTCACCGCGCCGCATCCACTGGTAGTGATCATCTCCGAAAAATCGCTGGAAGAACAGCTTCGGATAAAACGTTGCGAAGCTTTCGTGGAGCCAAATACTGCGTTCGTCGCGTTGAGTAATGAAATCGCCGAACCATTGATGTGTCAGCTCGTGCATGTTCACACCAACATACGACCGATCGAGCGCAGCTCGGCTGTCTCCATGGAAAAAGTCACCGAAAACAGTCGCAGTCGTGTTCTCCATTGCACCGGCGATGTAGTCTTGCACCGGTACTTGTGCATACGATTCCCACGGGAATGTCACACCAAGGAGCGAGTCAAGGAAGTCTACCATTTCTGCTGAATATCGATACGTCGGCTCTGCCCAGTCTGGTTGGTCGGCGTAGTAGAGCAATCGCAGTGGCAAGCCACTTCGAGTGCGACGCTCTGACACACCATACTTCCCGATTGCGAGCATGATGAGGTAGGTCGCATGTGGCTTGGTCATCGCATAGTGCCATGTTGCCGTACCATCACCATTAACGCTTCGCGAACGTAAGGCACCGTTCGAGAGCACATAGTAACTGGTGTCGAACGTAATGACAGTTTCAGTAATGGCTTTGTCGTTGGGATAATCGTAAATCGGTACCCAGTGGCGTGTATCGAAAGGCTGTCCTTGCGTCCAAATTTGTTTTCGTTTTTTTCCCGTCGAATCATCCCAGCCAGGAAAGTATAACCCTCGCTGTGGCATGCATTCGTACTCGATCGCCACTGAGTCACGCTGTGGATATCGCCAGCTCCCATAGATGACAACTGTCGAATCAGTAGTACGGTAGGTAAGCTCACGCGAGCCACTTCGGATACTGCGAATACTCATCCGGACTCCATCGAGCACAATCGAATCCACTCGAGTACGAAGCGGGATAAACGAGTGCACGACTCGACCGGTGACTCGCGTGCGCTCTGGCTCGAAACGAACTTCTATGCGAATCCGCTCGAAATCAACAACACGTTCACGTTCGGTTGATGGCAGCTGATACCGTGCTACTATACGCTCCGGCTCGGCAGTTTGCCCGATGAGGACACTTATTGCAACAGTAATGATCCCGAAAAAGCTGATGAAAGAACGCATCATTAGTTTTGCAGTGCAATAGTTGAACAATTCACTGGACAAAGATGGCACTTTCAATCGGTCAAAGCGCACCGCATTTTACGCTCTACGATCAAGACCGCACTAAACGCTCGATCGAAGAATTTCTCGGTGAGCCAGTTGTTTTGGCATTTTTTCCAGGTGCGTTCACCGGCGTATGCGACACCGAGATGTGTACCCTTCGTGACTCAATACAACGCTTTGCCGAAGCAAATGCTCAGGTCATCGGCATTAGCGTCGATCCGCCATTTGTTCTCAAAGAATTTGCTGCCAAGTACTCGTTGCCGTTTGTTCTGCTGTCAGATTACAACCGAGAGGTTTCACGCCTCTACGATGTTTTGTTCGAGAACTTGGCAGGACTCGAGGGTTACCACACGAGTAATCGTGCAGTGTTCGTTCTCGATGGCAGCGGGACAATCCGCTACATCTGGATTGCATCACCCTCGCCAGCAGTCGAGCCGCCATACGATGAAGTCATCGCACAGACAAAGGCATTCGGTGCTTAGGGACAAATCAACAAGTACAACCGACCCTGCACGACACCGAGCGCTGCATAACGATTGCGCCGCCAATCGAAAATCGGTGGCTGCACGTCATCGCACATTCGACTGTACGTGAAAGCGGCTTTGTCAAGTCGGCGAACGAAAAGGTTTGTGGGAGTACTATAGGCAAACGTTTTCGATTTCGGACGGCGTGCAATTTGGAGCGACGTGCTCAAGTCCTGCCCCAACTGTACGCGCTCGCCGTCAAGCACAAGGAAGCAATCCACATCGCACCCAATGCCGTAGAGCTCACTGCCATCTGGCGTAAACACAACGCGATCAAGAGGAAAACGCCCAACACCATATTCGGCACCTGTGTGGAGCAGGTAATACGTATTCTGCCGAAGTGCCAACGCTCCATACTGTGGTAGTGATGGATGACACATCACTGACCAAATGTTCTCGTATTGCTGACTCGGCAGGGGTCGAGAATATTCGTCGCTCACTAAAAAAACTTGATGCCACTGATTTTGCTGTCCATGCAGCACTCCCACAGTGCCGTATCGGTTGACAGCGATCGCAGGAACATCGGTAAACGGTCCAGCAATTTCTTCTTGACCGCGGAGTACTCGCCACTGTCCGCCCGCCCTGCGGACATAGAGCAAACGCCCATCACGCCAAAAGCCACCTATCCGGAATTCATCGCCACTTGCAATTTCACGACCATCGAGAAGTAGACGTTGCTGGCGCTCTACCTGTTCAACCCACGCGACGTGAAGACCGTCAGGCGATAGCACGATACCACCAACACGCCGCACAACCGTGTACTGTGTCTTGCCGTGCGCGAGAAATTCGGTGACGCCTTCCATACACGAAATAGCCAGCACAGGTGCATCCGGCGCAAACTGTACGATCCCTGGCACAGCACATTGCACAGATGTCATTGCTGTATCCACAAGCAGATGCCACACACCAGCACGCTGCAACCACGCCGCCCAATGTTTGCCATCTTGAGCGATAACCGGCGGCTGAATTCGATCCGCTACCGGTGAACGAAAACCGTTGATAATAAGCCGCTGCTGCCCAAGATACGGCTGCACGATTGCCCACCATAGCCCTGTCGTGTCGAGCTCAGCATGCACGACCGGCTCGCTACCATCAAGCAGGAGCTCATCGGTACACTGACACCAGGTACTCGCTCCAAGTAAAACCGCTATCACCAAAGACCACACTATTACCATCGCCGTGCAATACCAAGTTCAGTTATTACGGCATCGAGTGGAACATCGTGTTCATCGGTCGGGAAGTCTCCGTATTGGAATGCATACGCCAATCCGAAACGAACAAAGGATAGCTGAGTCAAGAATCGGTCGTAGTACCCTTTACCGTATCCGAGGCGGTGCAAGTGTTGATCGAAAGCAACAACTGGAACAAGCACCAGCGGTGCCAGCGCCAGGAGGGCGTCGTTATCGAGCAATTCTGGCGATGCGGGCTGCGGAATGCTGTAGATACCCGGTATAAGTGTCATGCCCGGGCAATAGTACGAGTGACGGAGATCACTATCGCCCTGCACAACCAGAGGTACCAAGACGTGCTTGTTTTCCTGCCACGCACGTTCGATAATTGGTTGAGTATCTACCTCTCCGCGAATCGGCAAGTACACATGAATGGCAGAAGACCGGATATATTCTGGCTGAGCCCACAGGTGTTCTGCAATAGCAAGCGAGTACTCTCGGCGCATGGTTGCATTGAGCGCATTTCGCTGTGCAAGTTTTGCTGCACGGACCTCTGCTTTCGTCATTGTCGCGATTGTCGAATGAGCGTCAGTGATGGCAGTATTGCTGCTACGATGATCAGCACTGCACCGAGCACCTCGGCATTACGCAGTCGCTCGCCCTGCGCGAGCATTCCAAGAAATGTCGCGAATACAGGTTCGAGCGCAAAAATCAGTGCTACGCGGGCTGCTGATACTCCCGGTTGCACGCGCGTTTGCATGTACGTTGCGACTACCGATGCAAGAATGCTCGTGTAGAGTAGTGCAATAATCACATCAACATTCCAGGCAATTGGTACAACGGTGCTTGCCTGTGCTCCCCTAATTGCGAACACAACTCCTCCAATAGCAGCCGTCACACCACATTGAAGGACAACAAGCATCCCCGTTCCAATCGTGCCGAGCTGTTCGATCCCAGCATAGCTCATGTAGCCCATATAGAACGACCACGCAAGTGCACTGACCAGCGTTGCTATATCGCCGATATTGAGACTCCCTGCTTCCGGACTTGCTAACAATCCAATGCCCGCGGTGCCAAGCACCATACCCCACCATTCACGCGCTGTCGGGTGTTTCCGCCATATCAGACGCTGCAACAGCGGCACAAACACGACAAAGGTTCCGGTGAAAAACGCGCTTCGTGCAATAGTGGTGTACTGCAGTCCCCATGCTTGCAAGTAAAAGCCAATTGCATACCCAACACCGAGGATGACCCCGTGGCGCCATACATTGCGATTCCAGAGCTGCCCTAACGAGGAACGCCACAGCAGTACTGCTGCAACCGTGGCCACCGAAAAGCGCAAGGTAACGAATGCGATCGGATCGCAGTACGGCAACGCACGTTTGATGAGCAGAAACGTTCCTGCCCACAGCAGCGTGATCCCAATAAGTGCAAGCTCGCGACGTGCAGCACTACTGCCCACGAGCCAACTCCTCAAAAAACCGAATTACTGCAGATGTGCCACGATGGAAGTTCTCCAGGTGGAAGTGTTCATTGGGTGAATGTGCACCATCAGTGTGCAAACCGAAGCCCATGAGAACGACTGGCACCCGAAAGAGCCGTTGGAATTCCGCGACAACTGGAATTGATCCTCCTTCGCGCTGATAGACTGGTTTGCGCCCAAATGTTACCTCCAGCGCGCGCGCTGCTGCTTTCATCGGCATCGAATCACGCTCAACCAACACAGGATCAGCTCCGTGAAGCATATCCACTTGAATACGAACAGCTCTCGGCGCAATACGCGTGATGTACTCTGCCACGATCTGCGCGATACGATCAGGGCGTTGGTCAGGGACAAGACGCATCGAGATTTTCGCATGTGCTTCTGCCGGCAGTACCGTCTTGGCACCCGTACCCGTAAAACCACTCCACATACCATTTACATCCAGTGTCGGGCGTGCACCGAGACGCTCGAGGGTGGTGTAACCATCTTCCCCACCCAGTGTGTCGAGATCGAGTTCTTGACAAAACGCCTCTTCATCAAAAGGAAGCGATGCCAATAAGTGACGCTCCTCGGCATCGAGTGAGCGGACATCATCGTAAAAACCCGGAATAGCAATTGCACCACGATCGTCGTGCAATGCGGCAATAATCCGTGCAAGCGCGTTTGCAGGGTTGACAACAGCTCCACCATACGAGCCGCTGTGGAGATCGCGACGCGGACCACGCACATGCACTTCCAAATATGCCAGACCACGCAAGCCGTACACGAGGGATGGAATGCCAGGCGCAAACATCGCCGTATCGCATACGAGTACGGCATCGCATGCAAGGTCCTGACGGCGTTGATGCAAAAAGCTCGACAGGTTCGGCGAACCGATTTCCTCCTCACCCTCGATAACCAGCACAACGTTACATGGAAGCATGCCACGTACGGCAAGCCACGACTCGATCGCGTTGATGACCAGCAACACTTGACCCTTGTCGTCAGTAGCTCCACGAGCATAGATTTTATCATCTCGCACAGTCGGCTGGAATGGTGGCGTAACCCACTGATCGAGTGGATCAATAGGCTGTACATCGTAATGCCCATAAAAAAGCAGCGTTGGTGCACCAGAGGGAGCACTCAGCCACGCGGCATACACGACAGGGTGACCAGCGGTCGGTACAATTTCGACTCGCTCCATACCAATAGAGCGAAGATGCTCGGCAAGCCATTCTGCAGTACGAACCACGTCTCCGTTGTGCTCCGCCAATGTGCTGATGCTGGGAAACTGAAGAAACGCCCGCAATTGTTCGACGAAGCGATCTCGTTGAGACGTAGCGTAGTCATAAGGATTCACCAGTACATGCCAATGAGGGGTTGGACACACAGCAAAAATACCGGTATCCTAATGGGCGCGGTTGGAAACGGGTTCGGATGGTTCGATACCAAGATCGAGGTACGCCGGTGCGCCAACGTGTGCCAGGAAATGGCGAACCTCGTCGGCTTTAAGAATATTGCCGGTCGCTTCGTATGCTTCGATCAGCGTTGCGCAGAGAAGCTCCATAAAATAGTTCCGCCCACGCTGTTCCGGGAGCTGAATCCACGCCCGTTGCTGGTAGGGTCGCTCAAGTAGTCCAATAGCACGGCCAGGCTTACCACGATCGAGTGCTCGCGCAGCTTCGACGATCAGACCGTGCAGCCGCTGCTGGTAGGTTTCAACGCGAAAAGTTGGCTTGCGCGGTAATGCACCACGAACAGCGAGCTTGCGATCAAGTTTTCTGGCAATCGCAATAATTTTCTCCGGCGATGAAATGTCGAACTCCTGCGTCCGATAGCGACGTGGGCATAAAGTAACCGTCACATCATTGTCACCCTGTGGGAACCCTTTGGCACGCAGCGCAGCGAGTATTGTTTGCACAACATCATATCGCAGATTGGTTTCTACCAATGCAAGCGCTGTACGAATCGCCATAGCATCAAGCATTCCTTCCGACCGCGGAAAGTGTCGTAGAATCATCTGCCGAATAAACTGCGCCTGATTGAAGCAGCGTTGATGATCTCCAATGCCAAAGGCTTTGCGCGTTCGAAGTACGTGAAGGGTCGTTGCTGCCGAGCTCTTAAACCCGAGAAGTTCGAAGATTCCCATCGCTTGCGAAAAGCCGACTTCAACGTAATAGTCAATTTTCCGAACCCCAGTCATTTCCGCAAGCTTGCGCAGATATGCGTCACGTCCCTTCCGCGCACGGTAGTTGGCAATAATGTTGAGCGACTTCGTCCCAAATCCAGCATCAGCATACGTACCACGAGGTACACTGAGGATTTCGATCGCTCCACGATCGAGCCAAATGCGAAGAACATGGTTGGCATCTGCATGTGCTTGCCGAACGCCTAATCGGGAATCAACACCGCAGATAGCAATCGTGACCAATCGTCCCCAAAAACGCTCAGCTTCCGTCGTTTCGCTGCTGGTCTGCCGAGCAATGCTCGGCAGACTGGTTGTTGATGTGGCTTTTTTCTTTGGACGATGCAATGTCGCTGCGCCCAAGTCGAAAACGAACGCAGCCATAGAACACAACGCGGCAAGCAGTGTTATAAGCGCTCGCGTTTTGCCTGATTCCACCACGCGTCAAGTTGTTCAAGTGTGAACGATTCAATCGGTTCGCCGCGCTGGTACGCCTGCTGCTCGATGTATTGAAAACGTCGTTGGAATTTGTCGTTTGTGCTTTGCAGTACAGTTTCCGCCACAACGCCTGCATGTCGGGCAGTATTGACAAGGGCAAAGAGCAAATCACCGAATTCTGCAGCAAAGGATTCGCTGTCGGTTGCTTGTTGCAGCTCGTCAATTTCTTCACGTACTTTGTTCCAAACGTCGTCGCTCGACTTCCAATCGAACCCAACGTGTGCAGCTTTTTCTTGCATACGTTGAGCGCGGAGCAATGCCGGTAGATGTTTCGGTACCCCAGCAAGAATGGAATCCCGCCCTTCTTGCATTTTTAACCGCTCCCAGTTCTGCATGACTTGGTCGGGCTGGTGCGCTTCGACATCACCAAAAACATGTGGATGCCGACGAACAAGCTTCGCCGCCACCTGTTCGATGACCTCACGCAATGTAAAGGATCCTCGCTCTTCGGCAATGATCGAATGCATCACCACATGTAGTAGAAGATCACCAAGCTCTTTTTTGAACTCTACATCGTCGCCCTGCTCGATCGCATCGAGCGTTTCATACGACTCCTCGATGAGCAGATGAGAGATACTTTCGTGTGTTTGCTCGCGATCCCACGGGCATTGACGGCGCAGAAGCCGCACAATCTCGACAAACGCCATGAATTGATCGTCAAGCGCTGCCGGATCGGACGGTTTAGGAATCGGATGTGCCATTGTTGCGATACTCCATTGTTGAGGTGCCATTTATCACACACTGGCACCACCTCATGCAAAGCTCGCATCAAAGCAGTGCCGCTTGCAATACGCAATTGTACGGATATGCCGTTCGTCCATTGCACCCTGTCTGTTTCACTATCGTGAGCACTCGACCGATGTCACTCGAGCTATTGCGTACCCTCTGCAATCTTCCTGCACCTCCAGGACGCGAGGATGAATTTCGTGCTTTCATAGTCGAACATCTATCGCCCTACGCCGATGATGTCCACACCGACGCTATGGGGAATGTGTTTTTCACACGCCGAGGAAGTGGATCATCACCGCGTACTATCATGCTCGCTGCACACATGGACGAGATTTCGTTCTTGGTCCGACACATTTCCAAGGAAGGGTTCCTCTACGTTCAACCACTCGGTGGATTCGATCCGCGTGTACTTGATGCGCAGCGAGTTTGGGTTCACGGACGCAAACGAATCCCCGGAGTGTTCGGAACAAAGCCCACACATTTCACCACGCCGGACGAGCGCACAAAAGCCGTACCGCTGGAAGATATGTTCATTGACGTCGGATTACCACCGGAAAAAGTCACCGAACTTGTTCGGATTGGCGATCCCATCACGCTCGAACGTGACCTTATCGAGATGGGACATTTCTACACAGGCAAAACACTCGACGATCGCGTTGGCATGTATGTTATGGTGGAAGCATTCAAGCGATTTGCGTCGAGTCACGATACAATCGTTGCAGTTGCGACAGTCCAAGAAGAAGTCGGTGTACGCGGCGCCAAGACAGCCGCGTTTAGCTTAGAGCCGCACATCGGTATCGCTCTTGATATCACCATCGCGGCCGATATTCCTGGTATCGAGGAACGCAATTGGTGTGTGCGGCTCGGTGAAGGTACTGCCGTAAAGATTATGGACAGTTATTCAATCTCCGACCCACGGCTGGTTGAGTTTCTGCGCACACTCGCCGAAGAACGAGGGATCCGCCACCAAATGGAAATTCTCCCTCGAGGAGGTACAGATGCTGGTGGTATGCAACTGTCACGCAGCGGGATTCCTGTGTGTACAATCTCGATTCCATGTCGCTATGCGCACTCGGTTGTCGAATCAGTCCATCGTGATGATGTTGCCGCGAGCATTGAACTGCTGCGCACTTTCTGCGAGCAGTCGCACCGATTTAGTGTTGCGTAAGTACGGGCGGCATGCGTCGCTGCATGTAATCATCGTACACCCGCGCGGCAATTGCTGCGAGCATTGGTGGGTTGTCGAATGTTGGTTGGTCGAATTGCCAGTGCTGGTTGACGTAACGCGTCGAGTACATACCACTGCGGAAAGGCTCTGAGCACAGAACGTAGTGGCAAAATGGGATCGTCGTTCGCACACCTGCAATCACATACTGATCGAGTGCATTGAGCGTGCGTTCAATGCACTCATCGCGCGTCGGTGCCCAAACGATGAGCTTGGCAACCATCGGGTCGTAATACACCGACACAACCGATCCTTCTTCGATTCCGCAGTCGTTACGGATGCCTTCGCCCTCGGATAGAATCAACTGGCGAATCGTTCCGGTGTCGGGCAGGAAATCGTTGAATACATCCTCCGCACAGATACGGCATTCAATTGCGTGTCCACGCGGTTGGACAACTTCGTCTTGCCGGAGCTGCAGTGGCTCGCTTGCAGCAATGCGGAGCTGCTGTTCGACAAAGTCAACACCCGCAATCATTTCGGTAACAGGATGCTCGACCTGCAGGCGAGTATTGACCTCCATGAAGTAGAACGAGCCATCGGCATCGAGTAGAAACTCGACCGTTCCAGCGTTGGTGTATCCAGCAGCATGGATAAGTCGTGCTGCTGCCTGACCCATTCGTTGTCGGAGTTCGGTGCTAACCGCTGGTGAGGGAGATTCCTCGATGACTTTCTGGTGTCGCCGCTGGATGGAGCATTCGCGTTCGGGGAAATAAAGCACTGTCCCATGCTTGTCGGCAAGCACTTGAATTTCGATATGCCGTGGGTGAACAATGTAGCGCTCGATGAAAACACGATCATCACCGAACGCGCTCAATGCTTCGCGTTGGGCTGAGGCAAAAAACTCGTCAAGTTGATGAGCATCTTCGACAAGTCGCATCCCTTTTCCTCCACCGCCTGCAGCAGCTTTGATCAGAAGCGGATACCCGATACGCGTTGCAATACCACGTGCTTCTTCAAGCGAACGGACTGCACCGTCGGACCCCGGCGCGACAGGCACACCTAAATCAATGGCTAATCGCCGTGCAGCCGTTTTATCACCTAATAGTCGAATCGCTTCGGGCGAAGGCCCAATGAACACTTTGCCGCTGCGTTCGACCGCCTCTGCAAATGTAGCGTTTTCCGATAGAAAACCGTATCCTGGATGAATCGCTTCAGCTCCGCTGTGGTGTGCCGCATCGAGTACCTTCTCGATAACCAAATAGCTTTCGCGAGGTGTGGTTCCGCCGATCGGATAGGCTTCATCGCAGGCACGCACATGCGGGGAATACGCATCGGCATTTGAATACACCGCTACCGTTCGAATACCGAGTCGCTTGCAAGTTCGCGCTATGCGTATGGCAATCTCGCCACGATTAGCAATGAGTACTTTGGTAAACATTGGTTCGAATAGCCGTAGTTTGGACGTGCGAAAATAGACCTTAACCGTAACGATGAAGCTGGAAGCTACGATTGCACTGCGGTACATACGGAATCAACGCGCGATTCAATTTAGCGGCATCATTGCTGGTCTGGCACTGGTAGGCATCACAATTGGTGTAGCAGCGGTTATTTGCGTTGCGTCTATTTTCTTGGGATTTCGTCAGCTGTTCGAAGACTTGATGTTGCGGGTCGATCCTCATGTTCGCATCGTCAGTCGTACTGGCAAATACCTTGACATGAATGATGCGGTAATGCGCCGCATTGTAGAGCAATCGAAGAACATTGTCGTACCCGTTCTCGACGGAAAAGCAGTCGCACTCCATCGCGGTGCAATGCACGTCCTGACAATTCGCGGTTACTGCGATTCCTTATTGCCGAGACTGAGCAGACTCCGGGATGCTATCGTTGTCGGCAGCATTCCCCGCCATCCTGGCGACATTGTTATCGGTGGTGGCGCAGCAGAACGGCTTGGCATACTGCCAGGCGATACCATCGAACTGATCTCTGCCGAATATGCCCGTGCAGCTGCAATTGGTTTTGGTGTACCCGCAACGTTGCGCGCACGCGTTACCGGCATGGTGCTTACCAATGATCGTGCTTACGATGATGGTCTTGCACTGACAACTCAGAGCACTGCTGCTGAGCTTTTTGCTACATCGGCTGATCATGCGACCGCTCTCGATATTTTCTGCAACGACCGCACAAGTGGTTTTGAGGTGCTTGAGCAGCTTCGTAATAGATTGGGACAGCGCTATCGTGTCGAAGGTTGGCGTGACCTGCATCGGGAAATGTATGCGGTTATGGAGTGGGAACGAGTGGTATCGTTTATTTTACTGTCTCTGATTGTGTTGTTGGCGGTGTTCAATATCGTCGCAATGCTGATGATGACCGTTGCATCCAAGCGCCGTGACATTGCCGTTCTCCGCACACTTGGCGCACGCCAGCGGGTAATCGGAAACATTTTTCGCATACAAGGTTTGATAGTTGCATTGGTCGGTACTGTACTCGGTGCCATTGTTGGTATCGGTCTATGCTGGGGGCAGCAGCGCTACCACTGGATTTTACTCGACCCTGATCGGTACGTGATGCAAGAACTGCCAGTCGTACTCGACTGGGGTGCTCTCATCGGTGTGATCATCGTGAGCATCGGTGCTGCATTTCTTGCATCGCTACCAGCTGCACGACGTGCGATCCGAACATCGGTCGTCGAATCATTGCGGTTTGAATAATGGACGCTCGCAGTACAGGATACAGTGCAGAACGCCTTGCCGAGTGTTACTTAATCGAACAGGGCTATCACATCGTGGCGCGGAATTTTCACTTCGGTCGGTATGGCGAAATTGATCTTGTTGCATACGATGGCACAGTTCTGGTCTTTGTCGAGGTCAAGTATCGCCGTTCGACGCAGTATGGTACACCCGAAGAAGCTGTCACTGAACGCAAACGCGCACAACTCCGACGCATAGCCGAAGGTTTTCTCTATACTCAGCCCCATGTGCATGCGAGCGAATACCGTTTCGATGTCATTGCGATTGAGGGTACAGTAGGCAAGCCAGTTATTCGCCACTGGAAGGATGCCTTTTGGTAGTGGTCAGTAACGCTTGATAGTCAGAATGACCTCTGTGCCGGGTTCATCGGGAACAAACGCAACATCATCAACAAGTGAACGCATCAGGAAGACGCCTCGACCGCCTTCGCGCAAGAGATTTTCTTTCAACCGAGGATCAGGAAGCACATCTGGATCAAAGCCACTACCATAATCGCGCACGTAGATGCGAATCTCGTCATCATGAACCTCGACACGCAGCTTGATCTTTTTTGAGCCATCGGATCGGTTGCCATGGATAACTGCATTCGTTATCGCTTCCATCGCTGCGACAATTGCGTTGAATCGTCGTTCCGGAGAAAGTTCTTCAACAGCCGGAACGCTGCGCAACAGGCTTTCTATGTCCGAGACAACCGATCGTTCAGTCGGTAGCATCCATTCGTACTGTTCCATGTGCACCAGAAAGTGAAGGGCAGCGCAGTATAAAGACGTGTATATTTGCAACGAGTGTTTTTTCGGGTATCCACTTCATTCCGTGAAGCATCCAGCAATACCCAAGCTGTACTACTCGATTCGCGAAGTCGGAGAGCTGTTTGATGAACAGCAGCACGTCCTCCGACATTGGGAGCGCGAGTTTCCGATTTTGCGTCCGAACAAGAATCGTGCCGGAGTTCGTGTCTACACCGAACGCGACTTGCGTGTGCTGCGGGTCCTGAAAGTCCTTCTTCGGGAAGAGCAGAAAACAATCGCACAGGTACGCCAAATTCTGGCAAACGGTATTCCACCGGAATTCGAACCAATAGCCAACGACTCAACCATCGAGCAACGATATGCAGAAAAGCACCGTGCGAGAATGCTCGACGTTACCCTTACCACTGATTCGAATGAAACAATTACACTCTCTCGTGCCGATGCAGAAGCATTGCTCGAGACACTCAAACACCTTGATGAACTATTCGGGAGAATTTCTCAATGAGATTATCGCATGACCGGCGGGTGGCAGTACTTCTGCTGTGGATATCTCTATGCACATTCGCATATGGGCAAGTAAAACCGTACAACATCTACAATAATGCACACGATGGTGATGTACTGGGAGTATTTATCAACAAAGGCGATTCGATAGTTGCCACGTGTGGAATAGATGCTACTGTCAAACTGTGGCGGATACCCGATTTCAGTTTGATTTGTACGCTCCTCGGCCACACAAGCGCGGTCAACAACGTGTCGTTCTCTGGCAATGACGCATTTTTAGCAAGTGCCAGCAGTGATCGCAGCGCGCGAGTGTGGAATGTCGCCCAACGCCAGAATCGATGCCAACTGCAAGGTCACAATGGTGATGTTCTGTGCGTGTATTTCAGCCAAACTGATACAGGTCGTTACCTTGCCACAGGCAGCAGCGATCGAACCGTGAAAATCTGGGACTGGCAAACAGGAGCAGAGCTACGGACGCTGCGCGGTCACAATGGAGCAGTGACCGGTGTCGCATACAGCTATAACGATAGTCTGATCGCTTCGTGTGGTGAGGATATGCAGATACTGGTGTGGTCGCCAAACAGTGATCAGCCAGTCATTCCATTGGTCGGTCCACCACATACAGCACCGTGTACAGCTGTTTTGTTTGCGTTCAATAATCACTTTCTTGCATCTGCCGACCGCGATGGATTCATCAAGGTATGGAACATCCCCAGCGGACAACTTTTCCGCACAATCGAAGCCCACGATGGTTACGTCAGCGACATCACTTTCAGCGGGAATGATTTGACGCTCATCAGTGCAGGGCACGACAGTACCATTCGTGTTTGGAATATCATCACTGGTAGCGTTCTTGAGAGCATCAACATCGGATCCGCTGTATGGAGCATCGATGTCACCAGTAATGGTTCGACCATCATTGCCGGTTGTAGCGATGGCTCGATTCGCGTATGGAATCGCCGCCCGACATTCGAAAAAGATGAGAAGAAACAAGCACCCCCACCCCGGCGAACTAATAAATGAAGATTTTTGCTCTTGTCATAGCAATTGCATCTGTATCCAGTGCTTCCCAACTTGAACCAACTATCCTTGTTCGAGGGATAGTGCGTGATGCTCAAGGACCCGCCCGCGTCGAAATGCAGTTTCGCGATGAAACAGGAAAATCTGTCCGCGCTAAAAGTGGACAAGATGGAATATATCAAACAATTCTGGCACCTGGGCACACTTATACCGTCACGATACTCAACGACAATTTAGAACGTTACACCTTTACATATATCACACCACCAACGAACAAATACACGGAATTGACCCAAGACTTCTCGCTGGGACAGACCGCCGTTGCAGGCAACGACCGGCAACCTCAACAAACAGTTACACAACCAGTCAAGAAATCAAAGTCGAAAAAATTGAAGCGCAAGCAATGAAGTACCTATTCATAGCATTGTTCATCGCTGCCACAACCCTTGCCGTAGGACAAATCGTCCCGACGGTGCTGCTGAAAGGGATTGTGCTCAATGGGCAGACTCGTAAACCAATCGAAGCGACACTCACTTTTACCACAAGTTCGAAAAACTCAAAAGCTATCGTGACAAACTCTAATGTTGCCGAAGGTGGTGCGTACCAATGCATTCTTATGCGAGGTACCCAGTACGAAGTGACAATCACCGCCAACGGATATTGCCGACTACGCGACACAATCACTATTCCTGATGTTAAGTCCTACTCCGAGTTAACACGGGATTTCGTTCTGCTTCCAAAGGAAATAGGGCAACGTTTTATTGTGAGCATTCCACTGTTCGAGTACAACTTGCCATCGCTCCGTACAGGCGCCAGCGAAGAACTTGCTCGTTATGCGCAGTTTTTGGCGGATAATCCCACCGTGCACATTGCCATCGAGTGCTATCCTGACCGAAACGATTCACCGACTGCCATCGAGTCGCTGACCCGGCGGCGAGCAGAAGCGATTAAAGCATTTTTCTCTCAACGAGGGATTTCCTCAACACGCATTAGAGTTGAACGCATTACAACGATTGATCCGTACAATCCCCCACCACAAAAGATACGCCCGAAAGGCCGGTTCTATTTCGGCGGGACGTATTTTGTTATCGTTGCAGTCCAGTAAGTCAGAGAGCATACGACCATATTGAACACCCCCATGATCTCTCGGCGAGATGTTCTGCGAATTCTGCTTTTGGGGTCGGGCGCACTGTACACTGCTCCATTGCTTGGAAGCTGCCAGCAGGATCGCACACCACGGCGTGTATCGAACGAGCATTCGGCTAAGAATACATACCCACATGTTGCTCATCAGTATTATGATGCGCCACACCAATACATCCGCGAGCACAGACACAATACGCTCTCTTGGCAATCTGCTCACCATCATACTACTGATGTTGCGATTATTGGTGCAGGTCCAGCAGGACTGGCAGCAGCAGTAGCGCTTCTTGGTACCAATTACGATTTTGTATTGCTCGATAATGAATCGGTTGGCGGAGGTGCAGCACGCTGCGGCCGCTACGACTCAGTCGAATATCCTTTGGCAGCCGTTTATTTCGTCGAGCGGACAGCACCGATCGAGGAACTGTGCCGCTTTGCCGGTGTTCAGCCGATAGAAGCACCCGGCGACACGCTTATACTTGACCGGAATCCATATCAGCGGTTGTGGCAAGATGAGACGATTGCGACACTGCCGATATGTGCCACAGAGAAATCGGAATTACGCCGATTTCGTGACGATCTACTCGACCGTATTGCACAGGGGGAAATACCATCATACCCTCTGCCGGAAACACTCCCTCCTCATCTACAGACACTTGACTCAACCAGTGCAGCTTCTTTTGTCGCGCAATATCGTTCTCCTCTATTGCACACAATACTGGAGCTTTATACCCGATCCTCGATGGGTGGCAGCCTCGAGAGCGTCAATGCGTACGCTCTGCTGAACTTTTACGCCAGCGAGATTGCTACTCCTCGCTATACATTTCCCGGCGGGCTTGCTGGTGTAACAGTACCGGTGGTCAAAAAACTCGGCGACCGCGTTCAAACAGGCATGACATGTTTGCGTATCGAGAACCCTGCTAATCCACTCGTTTGGGCGCTCGATCGAGAGGGACGCCTTCACCGCATCCAGAGTCGCGTCGCAATTGTGACTGTGCAAAAGTTCATGATTCCATGGGTCATACCGGATTTACCTGCAGCCCAACAAGCTGCTATGCACTCGCTACAGTACGCGCCATTTCTTACTGTTCACCTGTGCGCACACACGCCATTATTGCCTTCGGGATTCGACATCTGGATACCAGAAGGCTCACAACTATTTACCGACATCATCAATGCAAACGCAATGATGAAATCCACGGTTACATCTGCTGCAGTCGCGAGTATCTATGCACCGCGTACGGTCGCCGAGCGAGCTATCATGCAGAGCGACGACATCCTGGCTGCCTATGCACAGCGCATCGCCGAGCGTGCAGTGCAATCAGTTCCAACCATTCCACCAGAAGCTATCGAGGAAGTCCACGTATTTGGGTGGGGCCACGCTGTAGTCATGCCTGTACCCGGATCGCATTCGGTAGTTGCGCAACAGGCACGCCAGCGATATGAGAACATCCTTTTTGCAAACACAGACAACGACAGTGCACCCGCCTTCGAAAACGCTGTTGCGCATGGTTATCGTGCCGCCGAAGACGCTATTGAACTGCTATCGTAGGAGAAAAACGTCGGAGAATTTCGTGCCGGACACGTTCCATGTACCATTGCGGTGTACTGGTCGCCCCAGTTATGCCAATCGTTTCTGCACCGTCGAACCATTGCGGATCGAGTTCATCTGTGCTTTCGATGAAGTACGTGCGAGGATTTTCAGAGTGGACTACCTCGTAGAGCACTTTGCCATTCGATGACTGCTTGCCAGCAACAAAAACAATAACATCATTTTGGCGGGCAAAACGCCGCAGATCATCTTCTCGTCCGGCTACCTGTCCGCAAATGGTGTCTTTCGCATGGAATTCGGTTGCGATTGTTTGCATTTCCTCAACGACAAGTTCAGTAATTCGCTCTTTGAGTGCATCGCGGATACGGAGAAAAGTCTGACGATCCATTGTCGTTTGAGAAAAAAGCACTGTTTTCCGACGTAAATCTACACGTTCGAGCGCTTCTTCCACGCCGCTGACAACTATGCACTCGTCATTACACACCCCACGGACACCAACCACTTCAGCATGATTGGCCTTGCCAAAAATGACAATTTGATAGCCGAGATCATAGAACTTGCGTACACGCTCTTGAAGCCGCGTGACGACTGGACATGTAGCATCAATTATTTCGATACCATGTTGTCGAGCCATGCGATATGTTTGCGGCGGTTCGCCATGGGCACGGACAAGAACCTTTGAACCTGGCGGCAGGGTCGGGATGTCAGCATGGCCAATTGTGCGCAATCCAAGCGCACTGAGCCGATCAATCTCCTGGGGATTGTGGATGATGTTGCCGAGGACAAAAACAGTACCGGGAGGATTGTCCCGGAGCATTTCCTCTGCAATTTCAACAGTTCGGACTACACCCCAACAAAAGCCAGCACGTGGGTCTATTGTCACATTCATCAGTCCTGGGAAACAGAGTTTGACATGGCAAATTTGTTTCGAATGTGTCGAAGTATCGTTTCGACTTGTTCTTCGATTGTCAGTGCCGATGTATCCAACACGAATGCGTCGTCGGCACGACGCAACGGATTGTATTCACGCGATGAGTCGAGCGTATCTCGCTGATCGAGTTGGCGCTTGACATCGTCGATAGTCAACGATGGATCAGAAGCATGGAGTTCCAGAAACCGTCGTTGTGCGCGAGTATCGAGATCAGCGGTCATAAATACCTTAACGTCAGCGTCTGGGAACACAGCCGTGCCAATATCGCGCCCATCCATCACGATACCTCCCTGCCGACCGAGTTTTTGTTGTAGTCGAACCATTGCTTGTCGAACTGAGGGGAACGAACTGACCAAACTGACCAAGGCGGTCACATCAGGCTGTCGGATACGTTCACTCACATCACGTCCATTGAGGTAGGTACGCTGACCGTGCGAAGTGTGACGCAACTCAATCATGATGGATTCAAGCAACGATGCCAGCGTTTGATCCGTCAATGGCACACCAGATTCGAGAGCAGCAAGTGTCAGGGCACGGTACATTGCGCCTGTATCGATGTATGTGTAACCGAGCCGTTCAGCAAGAAGCTGTGCGGTGGTTGTTTTTCCCGACCCAGCTGGTCCGTCAATAGCAATGATTAGTCGGCGGTTCATTGCGGGATTGTCGAAGATTCTCTGCAAACTTACAGCCGCATGGTGAAGATCGGGGAAACAGAGTGTCGGACGATGTTGAAGCAATTCCTCGATTGAATACGGACCGGATGCGACGGCAAGCGCAACGAAGCCATACCGATGCGCACAAGAGATATCATTCGGAGTATCACCAATAATGATTACACGCGATAACTCTTCAACAAGTCCTTGTTGCAATGCCCAATCACGTGCGATCGGAGGTAAATGGTGTCGGTCTAAGACAGCACATCCCCAAAAACCCTCCAGAAAAAATCTGTCGAGCCCTGCCGTCCGAAGTTTGTGCCAACCAATACGGCGTTCGTTACCGCTAAGAACGACCAGCCGAGCACCGTACTTCTGCGCTTCTACAAGAAATGACCGAGCACCATGACAAAGCTGAATGCTGGTTGAGACAATGGAGCGTTGCGCACACTCGGCAAGCTCATCAAAAAAATTTGCGGCAATTCGACAGGCATAATCTGGATCACCGAGCAGTTGAGCTAATATTTGAAGATCCGTTTTGCCCGCTGCTGTATCGAGGCGTTCCCACGGTACCTTCCCACCGATAATGTTCGACCATGTTTCTGCCCAGATGCCCCGTGTAACCTGACGATCAACACGAAGAAGGGTGCCATCAATGTCAACGAGAAACAGCACGTTATTCATGAATGAGACCGCGCCACTGTTTCCATCCCATCCATGCTAATACTACAAATACTGCATACAGCATAACATACAATTCAAGACCACGCAGCAGATAAACAATTGCATATGCTACATCAATAACAATCCACAGCACCCAGTTTTCTACGTACTTGTGTGCTTGCAGCCAAGTTGCTATGAGACTTGCAGTAGCTAAACTTGCATCGATTTCCGGAAGTGCAGCATCCGTCCATCCTCGCAGTACGAATGCCCAGGTAATGCTGCCGATACCCCACACCACAAGGAGTACGAGTTTGAGCGTGTGTGTCCGGATGTAAAAAACTTCAACAGTATCGGGTTGCATCGGTTTTTTCCACCACTTCCACAAGCCATAACATCCTGCTGCGAAATAAATCACTTGCAACGTCATATCAGCATACAGCTTGACCCGATAGAAGGATACTGCTTGCAGGACAACACTGATGTTTCCAGCAATCCAGCAGAGAATATTTCGCCGAATCATCAGGACAACGTAAAGAATCCCAAAGACGGTCGCTGACCACTCAATCCAGCTCATCGGTGTTTCGAGGAATCGTTTTTTTCGTTCCACGGTAAAGCTCATATTCAAGGAGCCTACACTCGATGTCTGCATTGAAGAGTTGTACCCGACGTTTTGGACGCAAGCCAATGAATTTCGCATTATCCGGTGTTGTCAAGATAAACCCTTTCATTCCAGCACAAGAATGTTTGAGCCAATCACCGAGTTCTCTATAAAGCGCTGGCAGATCGCTTTCCTCCCCGATGCGTATACCATACGGTGGATTGGCAATCACAAAGGCTGGTGGAGGCGGTAGAGTCAGACAGCGAAAGTCACAGAACCGAAACTCAATGGAGCGTTCGACATGTGCTGCTTGTGCATTTGCGCGCGCCGAGTTTAGAGCGGCACGTTCGTTATCACATGCAAGAATCACCGTTTTAGTCTCGATGCACATAGAGCGTGCCTCTTCTCGTAGTGTATTCCACACGTCTACTTGAAAACCGCGCCACCACTGAAAGGCGAACGATGGTCGGTATAAAGCCGGTGCAATATTGCGCGCCATCATTGCTGCCTCTATAGCAAACGTTCCGCTTCCACACATAGGCACAATGAGCGGCACGGACGGATTCCAGCCAGATGCTCGCATAATCGTTGCTGCAAGTGCTTCACTCAATGGCGCACGTGTTGTGTGCTGGCGGTAACCACGTTTCGAAAGTGGGATACCGCTACTGTCGAGCCATACCGATACATGATTATCGCGCCAGTGGAGAAAAATAACTGTACCTTGGCGAGAACTATTGCTGTTGGGACGGCGGCCACAGTACCTCCGCATCCGATCTGCAATTGCATCTTTCAGTTTTTGGCATGCGTACAGTGAATTCCGAATCGTCTGATTCCGTACTGATGCGGTCACTGTGATTACCGAGGTCGGATCAATGTGAGACTCCCACGATAATCCCACTGCCCACTGGTACAAATCAGCAGCTGTTGCGGCTTCACCTTCCCACAAAAACAGCAACACCCGATGTGCACAACGCAGCCACAAGTTGAGCCGATATAACGCATGCGCATCCCCATAGACTTCAACTGCCGTTGCACTACGTTCGGCAGCGGTATAACCAAGCTCCTGTATCTCAGCAGACACATACGGAGCGCTCCCCTTTGCGCACGTGACAATGTAGCGGTACGATGGCACAGGCGTCATAAGCTCTTGACTCGCTCGAGCGACATAAGCAACGCTGCAGCACATGCACGTGAACGAACTGTAGCGCGGTTCTCACCAAATCGGAAACATCGAGCAGTAACGCCTTGGCTATCGGCAACAGCTATCCAAACTGTCCCCACAGGTTTTTCTGGACTACCACCACCAGGACCCGCGATCCCAGAAATAGCAACGCCGAGGTCTGCGCCGTATGCAGAACGGACATATTGTGACAGCTCCTCAACCGTCTGCCGGCTGACGGCGCCATAGAGTGCAATTGTCTCGGGGTGTACGCCGCCGAAGTAAATTTTGACTGCGTCGGAGTAGCAAATGAGTCCTCCGAGAAAGTATGCGGAACTTCCCGGTACTGATGTAATCTCGGATCCCAACATTCCACCTGTGCATGATTCCGCGACAGCAAGTGTAAGTGATCGTTGTGTACACTCTCGTTGGAGAATTTCCACAAGTTTTTCGTTTCGATCAGACACAAAGGCTGAGCCAATTGCGGTCTTGATCTTCTCGATAGCAGTATCAAGGAGCACATGCGTCTGCTCAGGGCTACCACGAGCACGTAATCGCAATCGCACAGTAAGATCCGACGGTAGAAAGGCAACATCTATCCTATCAGATAACTGCTCAAAAAGCGGCTCGACCCGTTCCGCTAACTCTGATTCTGGAACGCCTGCAGTCACGATGATGCGTTCAGCCACGACATCATATCCTCCAGTTTCAATAGCAGTAGCTATGGCTGGTAGTCCTGATGTTTGCATGATCGCCATCATCTCCAGTGGCACACCAGGTAGCACCATCACCGCTGCACCATCACTCCGTTCGAACAGCAGCCCAGGTGCTGTACCGATAGTATTGGGAAGCACACGCGCTGATCGGGGAACCATCGCTTGGCGTCGAAGTCGCTCCGTCATCGTACGCCCGCGTTCGCGTGCACATCGTTCCAAGTATTCCAACGTTGGCTGATGAAGCACAAGCTGATCGCCAAAAAGATCCGCTACCGCCGCGACAGTGTGATCGTCGTGCGTCGGTCCTAAGCCACCAGTTGTGATGACAAGGTTGGTTATCTGGCGGAGCTCTCTGATTGCGGCAGTAATTGATGTGGGCTGATCTGCCACCGTTCGTTGCTCGACGACAATAGAACCGGCTCGCACACACTGGGAAGAAAGCCACTGCGCATTCGTGTTGAGCGTATCGCCGTTAAGAACCTCGTCACCAATAGTAACAATTGCTATTCGAAATAGATTCATCAAAAGCCTATGAAAAAGTGCCCGCTGCGAAATTAGTCCACAGCGGGCAGGGTATTCAGATGTACTGAAGCGTCGCCGTTAGATGCTCGCGCTTGGCGTCGAATCGTCAAACGTTGTTTGCTCCTGGTTACCTGTCGTGTTAGCAGTTTGCTGCACCTCATCTTGCTGCTCCTGCTCCAGGGCTGGTGAAGCTTCACCAGCACCAACGTTTGCTGGCTCGTCCACTGATGCGGTCGGCAAAGATTCAGCCGCTGGTGTTACAGCAGAGACTGTTGGAAGATCGGGCATTGGTGGCGGTGATGGCAGCGAGGTCAATGCATCGGCAAATGCGTAGTCATCCGCACCGGGTACTGCGTGAGCTTGATTGTACGCACGCATTGCATCTTCCCCCTTTTCGCGCAGAGCATCTACCGCTGATAGGACGATACGCTTGTCATCATCGTGAAACTCGATGATTTTCAACGGCAGAGTATCACCCACTGCGAAATAATCAGCAATGCTTTTGACCGGTGCAAAGGAGAGGTGAGATGCAGGCACAAACCCCTCGACACCTTCAGGTAATTCTACAACGACACCTTTGTCAACAATGCGAATAATCTTTCCTTCTGTGAGACTACCAGGCTTGAAGCGATCGGTATAGACTTCCCACGGATTCTCAGTAACTTGCTTATGCCCAAGTGAAATGCGCCGTTGTTCGGAGTCCAATGCCAGAACGACCACATCGAGCGGATCCCCTCGTTTGACCACCTCGCCTGGGTGCCGAATCTTCTTTGTCCATGAAAGATCACCGACATGAACCAGGCCTTCGACACCCGGTTCAAGCTCGACAAATACGCCGTAGTTGGTAATGTTGCGTACGATACCCTTATGGACAGATCCAACGGGGTATTTTGTGACGATCTCGTTCCAGGGATCGGGTTGCAATTGCTTGATACCGAGGGCAAGCTTACGATTTTCTTTGTCAATGCTCAACACCACTGCTTCGATGACCTGTCCCAGTGACACCAGTTGCGATGGATGCTTGATGTGCTGGGTCCAGGACATCTCACTGATATGAATAAGCCCTTCGATACCTTTTTCGATTTCGATGAATGCGCCATAGTCTGTGATACTGACGACACGGCCAGTGACTTTTGTACCCGGTTGATACTTTTCGCCAATCTGCTCCCAAGGATGCGGAGTCAGCTGTTTCATGCCGAGTGAAATACGGCGCTTGGCTTCATCAAAGTCAAGAACGACAACCTTGACTTTTTCATCCAAGCTAACCACTTCGGAGGGATGGTTGACTCTACCCCACGACAAGTCGGTGATATGGACCAGTCCATCAACCCCACCGAGATCAATGAATACACCAAAATCGGCGATAGCTTTGACATGACCTTCCAACACTAATCCTCGCTCGAGCATCGAGAGAATTCGCTGACGCTGCTCCTGAATCTGCTCTTCGAGAAGCACTTTATGGCTGACAACGACATTCTCGCTGGGATTGTTGACTTTGACGACTCGGACATCGAGCGTTTTTCCAATCCATGCATCAAAGTCCCGAACCGGACGCATATCTACCTGCGAACCTGGCAAAAACGCCTCGATACCGAGAAGATCCACGACGAAACCACCCTTGATGCGCCGGAGGATGCGCACATTGACGATTTCTTGCTTCTCATAGAGCTCGACAATCTGCTGCCAGGTTTTCATGAAATCGGCACGACGTCGAGATAGAGCAAGCCGCCCTTGGCTATCTTCGAGCCGATCAACAAAGACGTCGATTTCATCCCCGATTTTGAGGGTGTCGGCTGCTTCGCTGAATTCAGCGCGCGGGATGACGCCAAGCGATTTGAATCCGACGTCTACCCATATTTCGTCCTTTGTGATTGCAGTGATGACGCCATGGACCATCTCGTCCTCGCGGATTTGCCGCGTGTTACGCTCGAGCAGACTTGCATACTGGCTATCATCAACAGTCGATAGCGGAATATCGCCTTCGAGCAATGCCGCCAGAACCGATTTGTTCAAACGGCGCGAGGACTTTTCGACAGACTGCACAGATGTTTCCCCACCCCCTGTCGTTGATGTGGGCTGGTTGGATACTTCTTCTACGTCGTTGGTCATTGGCAGATCGGCTGTTTCCGTCATGCACATCTCCTTTGGTCAGATGGAATGCCATCACATACCGCACGACTGCGAGGCATCCACTGCACAAATTGTGAAACATACAAATCTTTGTGCGGTCTTGAGCATGCAAAAATACAAGCTACAGTAATTTTACAGCAAATTTTGCTTCCACTGACCATTCGATGCGAATTCTCGATCGCTACGTCCTAACCTCCACGATCGCGAGTATGGGCTTTGCGTTGCTTGCCCTCGCATTAGTGTTTATCATTGTTAACCTCATCGAAAGTCTCGACCGGTTCATCGATCAGCAAGCGTCACCAGAGACGATAGTCCTCTACTATGTGTATTTCTTTCCGGAGGTTATCAAATTGCTTTTGCCGGTCACTGTCCTTGTGGCAACACTCTTCGTGATCGGCAGACTCACCGACAACTATGAAACGACTGCAATGAAAAGCGCCGGCATGAGCCTCTACAGACTATTGCTCCCTCTGGCATTGCTTAGCATTGTTATTGCAGGGGGGCATCTCTATTTCAATGGTTGGATCGTGCCGCGCATTCTGAGCAAAAAGTTTGCCATCGAGCGACAATATCTTGGCAGAAATACCGGCGGCATCCAGAACAATTTATACGGTGTATATCTACGGGATACCCCTCGGCGAATTGTATCAATCGGGTATTACGACTTGCGGCTGGGCCAAGGGACAGATCTCAGCGTCGAAGAATACAGTGACGCCACCTATCCTCACCTTCTGCGGCGCTTTGATGCACAACGCTTCCGTTGGGATTCCACAGAAGGTTGGATTGCAGAGAATTGCTACGAGCACACGCTTGAAAACAGTCGTCTGACCGGTAGGTACTACAGCACATGCCCAATCCAATTGACCACTGATCATAAGCGGCTGGCAACGCTCGAGCGATCGTTCGATGAGATGACGTACCCCGAACGCGCTGACTACATCGCATTTCTCCGGCGTGGCGGACGCGACACGCGTCAGTTCGACATTACACACGCTGGCGAGTATGCTTTCCCGTTTGCTGATGTTATCGTAGTGCTCATCGCTGTTCCATTTGCATCAGTCAAAAAACGGAGCGGACTGGCAGCCAATATCGCGGCCGCTATGCTGCTCACGTTTCTCTACTTAGTCTTGACAAAAGTGTTGCAAGCAATTGGTCTGGGCACTGCGCTTTCACCGACGCTCGTTGGGTGGAGCGCGAACATCGTTTTTTCGGTAATAGCTGCTGCTATCCTGTTCCGTACACCCACATAAGAGCAAGACGTTATGAGACTGGGAACACTCGCGTCGAACGAGGGTCGGCAAATGTATCGCCGCGTGTATCAGCACTTGCGCACCGAAATGCAACGCGGTGCATGGGAAACGCTCCGAATTCTGTGGAATATTGCTGTGCGGGGACGTTCACTTGATGGATACTGGACTGACTCTGTCGAAATCGAATATCCACTTGGGCTGTGGCGTGGTACGCGCTTGTGGCTGGAAGAAATCGTCAGCCGGTACTACTACTCAACAGTTCTTTCATTCGTGTATGGTGGTGCAGCGGTTCTTCTTGTCGTTGTTGGTCTGCGGCGCTTTTCGGCAGGTATTAGCGATACAGTTGTTCTGATGAGTATCGGTCTGGAAGCGCTACTCTTGTTAGTACTCTTTACGGTGATGTTCTTCAGCGCAGCCGATGACGTTGATCCATCGCTCAGTGTCGCCGAAGAACTGGTTCGAGAAGTGGGTGAAATTGGGCGTGAATACGCACTCGCCAGCGAGCGTCTCGAACGCGCCACCGATGCTATCGAACGTCTTGCCGAACAATCCAGCGCGTTGGTACATGCCGCGACTGATGCTGTACGTATTGCATCAGAGGCGACATCCCCCTCGCCTGCGTTCATTCAGCATATCGCATCGGTCAACTCAGCACTCGCCGAACTTCAATCATCCATCGTGGCACTCAACACAGCAATTGCAGCCATCGAAAAAGCACGGATCGAAGATGCTGTTCGTCGTGAGTTGACCGCTCTACTCGCCGAACGCCAACGCGATAGCTCCCGTTCCACAACCACCGACATGTAATGCGGCGACGCTCGCTCGAAGTGTACTTCATTCTCTACTTAGCAGCGTTGATGCTACTGATGACGGACTCACCAAAGCGTGAAACCGACTTGGCAAGCACAGCGCTTCGGGATTTAGTTGCCTCAACATTTTCATTGATTGTCGAGAAACCTACGCTGCTGTGCCGAACCGTTATTGAAGGTGATACATCGTGGATTGTTCATTTTGATAGCACCAATACAATCATCCCCACTGGATTGGTCGATAGCCTCCACTATCGCATTGTTGCCGAAGACCAAAACAGTGCTCAGCGTGTCACACTTGCCGTCGGTGATACCACTCTCATAGGAAGCATCGGCTTTGTATCGGAGCAAATTGGTCAAGCATTACGCATCGGCTGGTTTTTCAGCGCTATTGAACCAGGCGCCAAACTTTATCGCATCCGAATCGAGGCAACAGCCCGACCCCAGGTTCCACCGAACCTAAGCACTCATCAGCAAAAGCAGATTCAGTCACTCCTTGCCACCAACGAAACAGTTCTCGAGGCAGAAACATCATTCCTGGTGGGTTACTTGCCACGGCAGTCTGCACGAGTACCATCTCCCGTAATGCCCCCCGACAGTGCAGTCACTGCTCGACTCGAGGCTCTCGTTACACAACAGCGTACCAGCACTCCAGACTATGGAACGTTTGCACTCGTACCGGAACATAGCACCATCAACACGATCCCCTATGTTTCGTGGGAAAATCGCATCGCCATTTATGGTGCACTTCCACAGCGCGATCTCGCTCGTCCTCCACAGGTCAGTGGCATCAGCTCTGCCTTCGTGACGATCGAGGGAACGACAATCGTCATTCGTAGTGTGAGTACGCAAGCATCGAATGCCAATGTCCGCATTACCCTCACTCGCCGTGATGGTGCCGAAGCAAGCGCAACATTTGCCGTTATTGTCCACACAATTATACCACCAGCTGCGCCATCGGTCATGTATCCAGGCATCGAATACAAACTGATACCGAATTTGACGAGCCTGACTGGTCTGGAAACTCGCGCAGTTCTTCGTGACGACCGTAATACGATTCGCGCATCCAGCAGCGGACAACCGCTAACGTTCACACCCACTCTCAGCGACACAGGACGAACATTCTTTTTCGAGCGATATGCTGGCTCGGAGCGCATCGGTCAAGTTCTTCTCATTCCATGCGAAATGTTCCCTCCTCCAGAAATCACCAGTATTCGTCGAGAAAGTGAGCGGCAATATCTGATTGTCTGCCGTGCATATGGGTTGGAGTCCGATCAACGTACACGCGCGCGACTCGAACTCGATCCACCCGGTAGCGGTACTGTGCAAGAACTTTACGGCGACTATTCCTACGATGAACGGGCGCACGTTCGCATCCAGCAGTTTCGTGTTACGATCATTGGCTCACCAGGGCTTCGGCTATATGCCATCAATGGATATCAACAACGCTCCCTACCGAGCAATCTATCGCTGCGTTAGGCTCAACCACCTCCCCTGCTGGCGGAGTACTGCATGGTAACGACGTACATTCTCAACGTGCTCACGGTATGTTCGGGCGAAACGGTGCGTACCCGTACTATCACCAGAGCCACAGAAGTAGAGATAGTCGTGTTGCTCAGGATCGAGTACCGCTTCGATTGCGCGAACACTCGCTGCTTTGATCGGTCCTGGTGGAAGACCAACGATGAGATATGTGTTGTAGGGATGCTCGATGCGGTAATCACGGTATGTTAATCGTCGCGGTGGAAATCCCAATGCATACTGTACAGTAGGGTCTGCTTGAAGTTTCATGCCTCGTTTCAAGCGATTCCAATACACTCCAGCGATGCGTCGATACTCGCTCGGATTGACCACTTCTCCTTCGACGATGCTCGCCAGTGTCAGTACATCATTACGTGATAATCCCCGCGCAGCTGCGATTGTAGCAAACCGTGAATTCCACACGTTGTCAAAATTTCGTACAATCCGCCGCAGTGCATGCTCGACTGGTTCACACTCAAAAAAATAGTAGGTTGCTGGGAGCAAGAATCCTTCCAGCGATCGAGCCTGAGCAATGTTGAACCGACGTGCCAGACTGTCCTCAATAAGAAGACGCAGAACCCGAACAGAATCATCATCAAGCGTCCGCGCAATTGCTCCAGCCAAGTGGAAAATTGTTTCGCCTTCATAGATTGTCAAGCGTCGGACCTGTCGGTTCCAACCTCGTAGAATGTTGGCGAAAAGCTCAAGATGGCTCGTCGTGGGAGTCAGTTCGTATGAACCCATCTTCGGACCGATACCAAATAGATGAGCTTCGGCGCGTGCCAGTAACCGCCAAAACCATGGGGTCCTAATCGCCGAACGTTTCTCAAGCGTGTCGAGAACATCGCGCATTGCTGTACCCTCAGCAACAAAGAGAACCTCGCGCTTTTCGACCGTTAGTGGTGACTGAAGTAATAGCCCCAATGCTGCTGCTGTAGTAATCACAGCAATACCAAGCGCACGAGGAACAAACTTGGATGCGCTCATCGTTTTGCGGAGAAATGTTGCTTAGTTATGCTGCAAGCAGTACTTCGCCGTAGTTTTGCAGAAGCCTGCCTGATGCTATATTTTGAGCACAGCATGCTGTTGCCTCGCCAAAGGCACTCTACCACGATTAAAATCTGATTTCGCAGCTCAACCACTGTCTGCTCAGTCGTATGGATGTACTCAAAACAAAACTTGCAGAAGTTTTACCACTTTTTCGCAGCAAGCGTGCACGCTTGCTCGAACAGTATGGAGATACAATCGTCGCAAATGTAACAGTCGAACAGATCATCGGTGGTATGCGCAGCGTACCGTCGGTGTTGTGTGATACATCATCGGTCTCACCCTCGGAGGGCTTGCGTATTCGCGGCATCCCCATTCTCCAGCTCACGGAAGCAACGCCGGAAGAAATTTTCTTCCTCCTGGCAACTGGGGAGCGCCCAACCGATGAGGAGCGGCATGCACTGTCTCGCTTGTTGACGTCTAACCCCAACGTTCCACAGCACGTCTTGACATTGCTCGAAGCAATGTGCCCGACCGCACATCCGATGGCAATGCTTTCGGCTGCATTACTTGCAATGGAGCACCAGTCAGCATTCCGTCGGGCATACGAAGACGGTATTGCCAAAGATCGCCTGTGGGAATACGCGCTCGACGACTGCATTACCTTGCTGTCAGGCATCACTGGTATTGCTGCAGCAATCTACCGTCTCAAATTCCGAGATGGATTGCTTATCGAACCAGATCCCTCACTCGATTGGAGCACGAATTTTGCCCGTATGCTTGGTATCAGCAGCGATTCACGTTGGGCAGATCTCGTGCGGCTTTACTTAGTGCTCCATGCTGACCACGAAGGGGGTAATGTAAGCGCCTTTACTGGAATTACCGTCGCATCAGCACTATCGGATCCGTTCTATGCGATCAGCGCCGCTCTCAACGGATTAGCGGGGCCACTTCATGGTCTGGCAAATCAAGAATGCTTAGCGTTTATCCTCGACGTCCGTCAGCGATTTGGCGGTGTACCATCGAACGAGCAACTGCGCCAGCTCTGCTGGGATCGTCTGCACAGCGGACAAGTTATCCCTGGTTATGGTCACGCCGTTCTTCGAGTGACCGATCCGCGCTTTACTGCCTTCTACAATTTTGCAGAAAAGTACGGGCTCGACGACGAGTGTATCACGATTGCCAAGCGGCTCTATCAGGTTGTCCCCGAGGTGCTTCGTGAGCATGGGAAAGCCAAGAACCCCTTCCCCAATGTTGATGCAATCAGCGGCTCGCTCTTATACGATTTCGGTATGACCGAGTTTACGTTCTACACTGTGATGTTCGGTGTTTCGCGTGCGATCGGTATTTGCGCACAAATCCTATTCCACCGCATGGTTGGCTCGCCGATCGTGCGTCCAAAATCGGTGACACTCGACGAACTCGAGCAAATGGCACACCGCGTCACTGCAGTTCAATCGACACAGTAACTGCACACCTTCTCGATAAGGTATGTCGAAAAGCAAAAGCCCCGCTTGGAACCAAGCGGGGCTTTGTGTGCGGTCTAGTGGACTCGAACCACTGGCCTTCACGATGTCAACGTGACGCTCTAACCAACTGAGCTAAGACCGCATCATTACAGCAGCGCAAAAATACGAGGCAACGATACACCACTGCAAGTCTTCCCCGTTGGACTCGTTGTATATTGCGTTTTGCGCGAGCGTCTCGCCTGTCTCGGCTGTGGCATTTGTTATGGGTCGTGCTCGTGTTTTGTAAATGATGTCGAACCAATTATTCACCGCTGTATGGTTGTAGCCGCGATCATTATCTGTGGTCTATTTGCCTTTGCTGTTGCACTGTTTTTTGCGCGAACAGTTCGCGCCATCCCGCTCGGTGAAGGAGCCGCATCACCAGACGAAGCCAAGCGCATCGAGGATGTCACCGGCGCTATTGCTGAGGGTGCCATGGCGTTTATTGCCCGTGAGTATCGAACGCTGGCACTGTTCATGCTCATATTCGGCTTCCTTATTTGGATGTCTGTCGACAACGGTCTCTACACGATGATCAGCTTCATTGCTGGCGCTGGTTGTTCGATGCTCGCAGGATTTATCGGAATGCGCATTGCAACAATCGGCAATGGGCGGACTGCTGCCGCAGCGCGTATTTCCCTCCAGCGTGCCTTTTCCATTGCATTCCGTTCGGGGGCAGTGATGGGCTTTGGGTTAACCGGCATCGCAATCATTGGTCTGATCGTGGTCTATCTGCTCCTTGATGCGATATTGCCGAATACCGAACGGCATGTGCTGATGGAAATTCTCTCCGGCTTTGCTCTTGGTGGTTCATCGGTGGCGCTGTTTGGTCGTGTCGGTGGTGGCATCTACACCAAAGCTGCGGACGTTGGCGCTGATCTCGTCGGCAAAGTCGAGGCAGGTATTCCCGAAGATGATCCCCGTAATCCGGCTGTCATCGCTGATAACGTCGGCGATAACGTCGGCGATATTGCAGGTATGGGCGCTGATTTGTTCGGCTCAGTGACGGAATCCACTTGTGCAGCGCTCGTGATTGGGGCCTCTGCATTCCACATGGCGCCTGAGCACATGAAAGATGGTGCACTGCTTTACCCTATTCTCATCAACGCACTCGGCATTCTTGGTAGTTTCATTGCGTTGTTTTTCGCTCGTCCCAAATCGGAAGATTCGATCGAAGGTGCATTGAAAACAGTGCTCATCGTCGCAACAATCGTGATGGCACTTGTACTCTATCCTATCACAATGGCGCTTCTCCCAGCGACTTTTACGGTGGAAGGTAGCATACGCCTCTACACCAACGCGGGTGTTTACTGGTCAGTGCTTGTTGGTTTGATCTCAGGAATGCTCGTCGGAATCGTCACTGAGTACTACACAGCGCATCGGTATCGCACTGTGCGATCGGTCGCCGAAGCATCGCAGACCGGCGCAGCAACAAACATCATTTACGGCTTAGCACTTGGTTACAATTCTGCTGTCGTGCCAATGCTTCTTCTGGCACTGACCGTAGTTGTTGGCATCTCATTTGCTGGTATGTACGGTATCGCTGTTGGCGCGCTCGGGATGCTTTCGACCATCGCTGTTGGTCTGACGATTGATGCCTACGGTCCGGTATCAGACAATGCGGGCGGGATCGCAGAAATGTCTCACATGGGTAGCAACATTCGGGCACGCACGGACGCACTTGATGCTGCCGGCAACACGACTGCTGCTATCGGCAAAGGTTTTGCGATCGGGTCGGCAGCACTCACATCACTGGCGCTGACATCAGCATTTTTGACACGCGCCAAAATTTCACCCGACATGCTGGGATTGACAACACCTCCTGTGTTAGCTGGATTGCTCATCGGTAGCGCGCTTCCATTCGCATTCTCCGCTATGACGATGCGCGCTGTTGGAAAAGCTGCATTCGATATGATCGCGGAAGTACGTCGCCAATTTCGGGAGATACCTGGATTACTCGACGGCAGAGCGCGTGCCGATTATCGCCGATGCGTGGATATTTCCACCCGCGCTTCGTTACAGCAGATGATCGCTCCAGGTTTACTGGTAATCTTGACTCCACTGATTGTCGGTTATCTCTTTGGCGTCCACACGCTGGCTGGTGTACTCATTGGTGCGCTCATCTGCGGTGTCATGATGGCAACGTCTATGGCGAACTCCGGTGCAGCGTGGGATAACGCGAAAAAGTACATCGAGAAAGGAAACTTAGGTGGCAAAGGCTCCGATGCACACAAAGCAGCAGTTGTTGGCGACACTGTCGGCGATCCATTCAAAGACACCTCAGGACCATCGCTGAATATCCTCATCAAACTGATGGCGATTATTAGCCTGGTATTCGTTCCCTTTTTCGTCAAGTACGGTGGCGTGCTTGTCAAGTAGTCGTCTTTTCGTCCTCGACAGTTTCTGGAACGGGCGGTGGAACAGCATCGCCCGTTCCGTTTCGATCGGTATCGAGTGCGCACCAAATGATTTCCAAGAGCTGATCAATATTCTCGCGCGTTACCGACGAGATCACAAGCGGTTTGCCGTACCGTGGAAAGTCCAATTGGCTGAGCGCACTGCGTTGCTCGCTGTCGAGTGTATCGGCTTTACTGATGCACACAATGCGGCGTTTGTCCGCAAGTGCTGGGTTATGACTGATTAGCTCGCCGTCAAGAATAGCATATGCTTCCTGTGGAGGCAGCACGTGCGGATCGAGCAAAAAGACAAGCACACGTGTTCGCTCGATGTGACGCAGAAAGTCTGTACCAAGTCCTTTACCGCGACTGGCTCCCTCGATCAAACCAGGGATGTCGGCGACAACGAAACTCCGCTCACCGTCAAGACGCACCATACCAAGATTAGGTATCAGCGTGGTGAACGGATAATCGGCAATCTTTGGCTTGGCTGCTGATATGGTTGCGATCAGCGTGGATTTTCCAGCGTTGGGGAAGCCAACCAACCCGACATCAGCAAGCAGTTTCAGCTCAAGTTCAAGCCAACGCTGTTCACCAGCTTGACCATTTTCCGCAACGCGTGGTGTTCGATTCGTCGGTGTGGCGAACGCGGCATTCCCTCTTCCCCCTCGACCGCCCCGGAGAACGACTACGTGATTGCCAGCTGTAGTCAGGTCCGCCAGCACGTCTCCGCTTTCGGCATCACGAATGACGGTACCCGGCGGAACTCGCAGAAACACCGAACGTCCGCTTTTTCCACTCCGGCGATTTGTCCCACCAGGTGCCCCATTCCCTGCAGTAAAATGGCGCTTGTAGCGGAAGTTCAATAGTGTGTTCAGATGTGGATCGGCAATAGCAATCACATCGCCCCCACGGCCACCATCGCCGCCATCGGGACCGCCTTTGGGCACGTACTTTTCACGACGGAAGCTGACGATGCCGCGTCCGCCGTCACCTGCCTTGGCATGGATGCGAACCAAATCAACGAAATTCATTGCTTCAGGGAATGCGATTCGAGGTATTAGTAGCGTGGATGTTCATCCATCGCAAACCGTTTGACGAGCAGCAGCCGAAGTTCTTGTGCTACTTTCATGTGTGGATCGAGCCCATATTCGGCGCAGTACCGATCGAGTTCATTGAAGGCATTGCGAACTGACGGTGCTGCATCGAGTCGAGCCAGCAACCCTTCCATCCGAAACGTATCACGATCGCACAGCTTTTTGAGGATAGATTGGCGAAGATCATTATCCATCAACGCAGAGAGTGGTGTGCCCGACGGTCGCTGTACAGTTGCTGTCACTCGAACTTGCTGCAAACCAGTTTCGAGCAACTCGTCATATGCTGTCGGCAATGATTCTGTTTTTTCAGCAGCGGGTGACTTGTCAGGCATAGCAACATCTTCTGGCGATGGCAACTGTTGTTCGACTGATTGCGGCTGCTGGTGCGCCGAGGATGATTCACTCGATTGCGTTTCCGTCGAAGTAGAGTCCGCAATGTCGAATTCCCGCATCAAGGCTCGGGAATGGCCAGATGTCTCGGTCGCAAACGGTGGTACTTTGTCTTCTGTCGGTAGCATTGACACAAGTACCTCGAGCGTTCCTCCCGATATGTCGGCGGCATCGGTGTGTGTTTGGTCTTGTTCACGCCCAGTGAATTGTTCCTCAGGCAGTTGATCATCTATGTGTGCTGCAGCTGATTCGCTGTCAAAAGCGTAGAGGTAATCGGCAGGTGTCTCTGAATACATCCCCACTTCATCGTTGATATCGCCAATGGGCTGCTCGTCAGTGTGTTCAATGTCGGTCTGGTCCATCAACGAAATGCCTCCAGTTGCCGCAAGCGTTGCTTCGTCGAGCGCGCTGTCGGGGAATGGTTCCGCTTCCACGTCGGTAGCCCTTTCCATCCCTAAAGCCACGCTTATTTCATCGTCAGACTTCAGCTGTACGGGCGCGTACACAAGTTCTTCGGGTTCAGCAAAGAGCACTTCACTATCGAGCTGATCACGATGGATATCAGTATGCTCGGTCGTTATTGGCTGCACTGTATTATCACCCGCTTCCATAGGCTCATCAACGGACTCTGCATCGGAGGCATCGTTGACTCGCTCGTCTTTAGATTCCTCTTCCGATCCATCAATACTCAGACGTTCTTTATCTACTGCCATTTCCGTGACCTCGGTCTGCGACTGCACGATCTCCGCTCGCTGTGGCTGTTCCTGTTGTTCGAGTTCTTGGAGCACCTGATCAACAACACGGAGAATCATATCCCGTGTGACAGCTCGGATGCCATCTTGATAAAGCAGCCGCTCAAACTTCTGCGCGATGACCTGTATGTCTTTGTCATCAAGAAATACAATGAGCGCTTCGATGGGGATCGTTTGGAGCGGTGCCGGTGTCACCGGATCATTGAAAAATGTAAACACCGGCTCGAGCAACTCGATGAACTCTGTAGTCGAAAGATCGAGGATATAGTCGTCGTCGAGTTGTTTGACGAGGCGCTCAAATTCGAAAATTGGCATGATGTGTGTACTTGTGCCATCGAGTTCTCGGTCACACATCCACTGTTCGAACCCTTGGCGGAAATACGGATAGTCCGACAGGTAGCGCATTCGCAGCAATATCTCGCACACTGGTTTGGTCGGCTCGCCGCGATAGACAAACCACTTGAGCGTTATACGTGGACGGAGGCGATAATTCAGCACACTTTTGACGGCTGTATCAAGAACGCTGAGCGCATGTTTACGGTCGAAGCGTGCGTTGCGACGGACGTAGTCCTCCAGTTGCCCGAACACCCGCTGAAAGAGAGGATCGGAACCATCAATGGGAAGGTTAGTGCAACGCTGGATGCGGTCTTGATACAGCAGCCACTCGATCTCGGCACGGAAAAAATCCTTGTACGCCAGATCAAGCGTAGAACGCTCGAGAATGTCGGCAAGATGCACTTTCCCACTTCCTGCTGCAGGAAGCAGTTGTTCTGACAGTCTAATCTTGGTGCTTTCAATCTCTGCTTCGAACATACCCCACCGAGGGAAAATGATGGAGCAATCATTACGCACTGCAACTTACAAAACGCGGTGCTGAGCGTTACCGCAGCTGAACATATGTTGTGCCCCAGTCGGTCTGACCGCTTTCGCCGAGTCGAAATGATGCCACCAGCGGATGGTCGCTCAAGTAGCGGTGAATTGCCTCGCGCAATTGCCCGGTACCACTACCATGAATGATCGTCACTTGCATAACACCACCGAGTACCGCATCATTGAGCACTTGTTCGATGTTGCCAAGCGCATCTTGTACGCGCAAACCGCGAACATCGAGTGTCGTTGGTGCATCGAGCCGTACCGGACGGCGGTTGCTATTGCTGACTATGCTTGTCTTATCCGATGGTTCGACACGGCGGAGTTTTTCTACTGGGACTTTGAGTCGCACTGCACCGACTTCGAGCACAGCGTGTTTTGGTGTCAGCTCAACGATTGTGCCACGTTGGTGTGTCTCAAGCACCTCTGCTGTTACCCCAATCGCAAGTTGAACCGCATCACTCGGGGATGACTTGGTTGGCACGGACAACGCCGAAAGCTGCTCGTCGAGTTGACCAAGTTTCTTGCGAGCCTCGTCCAACGATTGCTGGACAGCTTGCTCGCGAATCTGACGCAGCTGTTCCTTTGTCTGCACCACCAGTTGTTGTGCTTCGCTGCGGGCAGCATCCATCAGCGCCAAATACTTGGCTTTGAATTGCTCGAATTTTTCTTCGTAACGTTTTCGCAGGTTCTCCGCCTCCAATCGCAGGCGTGCAGCATCCGCGGCTTTCTGTTCCATATCTGCGCGTAATCGCTCGAGTTGCTGAATGCTTGTCTCAATCCGCTCATGTTCGGAACCGACATAGCAACGAGACCTCTGGATAACTTCATCTGGCAATTGCAGAGCACGCGCAAGTTCCAGTGCGTAGGAATTCCCCGGCACACCAGGCAAAAAGCGATACGTGGGCACAAGATTTTCTGTGTCGAACTCCATTGAGGCATTGAGCAAGCCGTCGCGACTGAGTGCATAGGTCTTGAGTGTGAATTGGTGTGTTGTCGCGACGATATAACCACCGCGATCAAGAAGTGCATCAATGATCCCTGCTGCCAGCGCGCTGCCTTCGGTCGGATCGGTGCCAGCACAGATTTCATCAACAATTGCCAACGTCGCCCCGTCGCAGATGCTCAGAATATCACGCAAGCGGACCAGTTGCGAAGAAAACGTCGAGAGATTGCTCTCAATACTCTGATGATCGCCAATAGCTGCCAGGACCATCACTGGTGAAATTGTCATTTCACCAATTGGATAGATACCCGCCAATGCCATGATGGTTGCCACGCCAATCGTTTTGATGGCAATTGATTTACCACCGGCGTTCGGCCCACTGACCAAATACCCCCGACGCTGGCGGTCGAAGGTAACACTGAGCGGCACAACACTATCGTAGCCCTTGGCAACCACAAGCAACGGATGACGCACATTCCGCAACTCGATCGTCCCATCGCTGGCGATACGGGGAAGATGGCAACGATACTGTTGAGCGAACAGCGCGCGCGCGCGGAGTGAATCGAGCTCAGTCAATGCGGCATCGGCAGCAGCAATCTTTTCGGCATGTGCGCCAACTTCAGCCGTCAGCGTTCGGAGAATAGCGATTACCTCCCGTTCCTCGGCACTACGGAGTTCCGCCAATTCGTTGTTAAGCTCGAAGACCTCGCTGGGTTCGAAAAACACTGTTGCGCCGCTTTGTGAAATTCCGTGAATAATACCCGGAAGTGAGCGTTTGTATTCAACTTTGAGTGGGACAACCAATCGCCCGTCACGCTGTGTATAGAACTCATCCTGGAGCAATTCCTCATCGCCAAGACGCTGGATAATACGATGCAGCTTCGACCGTAGCCGTGCACTGACATCAGCGATTGCAGTGCGAATTCGTTGCAATTGTGGTGATGCATCGTCACGTACAGCGCCGGTCGGGTCAATCGCATCACGAATGTGCCGCTCGAGCAATCGCACGTCCACAAGTGATTCTGCAACTGCAGCAAGACGAGGAAATTCGTGATTCCGCTGGCTGAGGAAATGTCGCACTCGACGACTCACCCCGAGCAGCTCGACGACAGCGAGCAATTCGCTCGCGCTCAGGTATGCACCGGCGATCGTCGAACGGTGCAATAGCCGTCGTGGATCGTCAGTGCGCTCAAGCGGTAGATCATCACCGCGACCGTGCAGCAAGAGAATCTCCGCAATTGCAGCATGTACCGATTCGAGAGTCTCTGCATCGAGCATCGGACGGAGCGACCGCACATGTTCAGCCGCACGTTCTGTCAGGGTAAGTGGCGCAACCAGCTCAAGCACTTTTGCAAATTCCAGTTCTTCCAACGAGGCGTCAGAGAGCTTCTTGCGAAGCGATGATTGCTGTGAAACGTCGGTCATGGTCTGCGAGGCAGTGTCGTTCATGTTGCAATATCGTACAGTACAATTGAAAGCCGAAACGCTTTAGCTATCCTCATATTTTTGCGCACCACGACGTGCATCACGATCGCATGCAGAAACGCACCGATCCATTTGAGCAGGTCGCACAGCGTATTCGCACGACCGAATGGTATCGCATACTTGAATCCCGCATCGCAACCGATAAAGAGATTTCGCTCAAAACACTTCATGGGTCTCTGGGCAGTTTTCTTCTGGCTGCCCTATATCCGTCGCTTGAGCGACAGTTGGTTGTTGTTACCGCGAACGACGATATCGAGCGCTGGGTACATGATTTTCAGCAGTTTGGCATCAAATCTTCCCCATGCATTCCAACACGTCGCCGACGTACTGATCCAGAACACAGCCACTTGACGCAGGTTCTCGATGCACTGTCGTCGTATTGGCAAGATCGCAGGTCGGTTTTGGTCGTTGCCCCCCAAACGTGGCAACTGGGGTTGCCGTCTCCAGCGTGGTTTGAGGCAAACGCACTGACGCTTGAATGCAGTAAACAACTGCCGTTCGAGGAATTCAGTCAGTACCTTGTGCTCGGTGGTTACCATCGCACGGACTATGTCGCTGAGCCAGGAGAGGTCTCTATCCGTGGCGGCATTGTGGATTTCTTTCCCCTCGGGTGGAGCGTGCCGCTGCGCGTTGAATTTTTCGGCGATACGATCGAGTCTATTCGCCAGTTCGATCCAGCATCTCAGCGCAGCGTGCGGCAGCTCGATCGCGCATTCGTGCTAACAGCATTTCCACGTGAAAGTGCAGACTTCGATGCAGCAATTACTGACTACATCGATAGTGATGCGATTGTCGTCGCCGAGCACCCCGAGGATATTTCGCGCTGCTTCGCAGAGCTTGGTATCTCACCAGACCTGGAGCGATGGAAACGCATCACTATTAATCCAATCGGCAAAGCCGATATTGTCGTGCAATCGTCTCCTCAGCCAACATGCCGATCAGCAATCAGTGTGCTCTATGACTCGCTCCTCGAATTAGAGCAAGCAGGCGCTCTTGTGCTTGTCTGTGCAGATAGCACCATTCACACCGACCGACTCCGCACACTCCTCCGAACACTCGCAGAGCAACATCCGGACAAGGAACAGGTTTCTCTCGATCGGATTGTCTGGTGCCCCCGAACACCAGATGCTGGCTTTCTCTTGTTGCGCGATGGAATAGCGGTCATCACCGAACACGAAGTGTTCGAACGTCGTCGTGCTGTCAGTACGCAGCAGAGTCGTTCCAAGCTCACACTGCGCCAATTACAGCAGCTCCGTCGTGGGGATTATTTGGTACACATTGATAAGGGCATTTGCCAATTCGATGGGTTAGAGACAATCGAAATCGGCGGTCACAAGCAAGAGTGTGTTCGTTTGCTCTTTGCCGATGGGGATGTGGTATATCTGCACCTGAACTACATCAACAAACTTGAGCGCTATTCAGCAGCGGATGGACAGCCGCCAGCTCTCAGTAAACTCGGCACCCGTGAATGGGAGCGCAAAAAAGCACGCGTCAAAAGCAAACTCAAGGATATCGCACGCGATTTGATTGCGCTCTATGCTCAGCGCAAAGCATCGCCAGGATTTGCATTTCCGCTTGACACCGTCTGGCAAACCGAAATGGAAGCATCGTTTATGTACGAGGACACGCCAGACCAAGCACGCGCCACCCAAGAGGTCAAACGCGATATGGAAGCACCGACACCCATGGATCGGCTTGTCTGTGGCGATGTCGGCTTTGGCAAAACGGAAATTGCCATCCGGGCAGCATTCAAGGCAGTGCAAGCTGGGAAACAGGTTGCGGTCCTTGTACCGACAACGATCCTGGCCCGACAACACCACCAGACATTCAGCGAGCGGTTACATCGCTACCCTGTGCGCATCGACATGCTCTCGCGCTTGCGCAGCACAAGCGAACAAAACACAATCCTGCGAGATCTTGCCGACGGTAAAGTGGACATTATCATCGGGACACATCGTTTGCTTTCGAATGATGTTCGATTCCGGGATTTGGGTTTGCTGATCATCGACGAAGAACAACGTTTCGGTGTGGCTGCAAAGGAGAAGCTCCGTCAATTACGCGTTACCGTGGACACACTCACACTAACAGCAACGCCGATTCCGCGCACTTTGAACTTCTCGCTGATGGGCGCACGTGACTTGAGCATCATCGAAACACCTCCGCGAAATCGTCTCCCCGTCGAAACCGAAGTTATTGAATGGGATGACGATGTGTTGCGCAGCGCCATCACACGCGAACTCGAATGTGGCGGACAAATTTTTGTTATCAGTGATTCGATCGAAGGTATCTCAGCTATCCAGCAACGATTGTTGGGACTGGTACCGACGCTTCGCATCGGTATTGCACACGGTCAACTCCAACCAGCATCGCTCGAGCGTGTCGTCG
>JAOAEV010000059.1 GCA_026416585.1 Chlorobiota bacterium
TCACCTTGTCCGCAACGAAGCGCTCAGCACCGTGCTATTCCTTGCGTCAACAATGGTGGTCGCTCTTGTAGGCTTTGGCGCATATGTTCTTCTCGGAGGGACGCTAAGCCCTGCAGTGGTTTTCCCAACGCTTCTACTGCTCGGACAGCTGGAAGGTCCCGTTGGTCATCTGCCTCACTTCATCAAGAACACTGCCCATGCCTACGTTGCAGCAGAGCGCTTGAAGGAGTTTTTCGATTTACCCGTGCAAACGGTCAAGCCCTCTCAGCCACCATGTGCGGAGCCACCCGCGGTAACTATCGAGCGCCTTCGCGTTCGCTACGGAGATTCGACCGTCCTCGATGACTGCACGCTCACCATCGGCGCAGGCGAAGCAATTGCGCTGGTTGGACCAGTGGGAAGCGGCAAAAGCTCTCTTTTGCTGGCTCTGCTCGGCGAAGTACCAATCGAAGGAACAATTGCCTTTCGCGCCAGCAGTGGCAAGCCATGCACGCCAAGGATTGCCTACGTCGCTCAAGAGCCGTTCATCTTGAATGCCACCGCTGGCGAGAACATTGCCTTTGGCCGCACGCTCGATGAGCACACTTTGCGCTCTCTCATTTTCGATGCCGCACTCGATGAAGACATTCGCCAATTCCCCGCAGGACTCGATACTGAAATTGGTGAACGTGGCATCACTGTTTCCGGCGGGCAAAAAATGCGTATTGCCCTGGCGCGTGCGGCAGCAGCAGAGCCAACGTTGGTGCTGCTTGATGATCCCCTGGCCGCTGTTGATACTCGGACAGAAGCGCTGCTCATCGAGCGCTTGCTCTTTGGTCGCTGGCACAATATCACGCGGATTGTCACAACCCATCGGCTTGAGCACTTACCGCGCTTTGACCGTATCGTGGTTCTGGGCGAGGGCACTATCGAAGCAGTAGGCACCTACGAGGAACTTCTCCGTACGTCCGAGCGCTTCCGTGCTCTTATCGCTGAGCATCGAAAGGCACATACTCCTACCCAGACACCTCGCGCAGAGCAGACGAAAGATTCGCACTTGCCAGCTCAATCGAATGGCAAGCTTACCGAAGAGGAGGATCGCTCCGTTGGTGTCGTCAAAGCAGAGCTGTTTTGGTACTACCTGCGCTTGTTTGGTGGAGAGCGCCCTTTGGCAACAGCTGCCATCCTTACGGGCATGGCACTGTTGGCAATAGCAATTGTTGCATTGCCGATTCTGCAGAGTCTTTGGTTAGGGTGGAATGTCTCCCAGCCTCGGCATCCAGTGGAAGTGCTTTCGGTTTTTGGCATTTTGGGGCTTGGTATTTTGGCAGCTCACTACGCTGAGCGGCGCGTCTGGATGGAACGCGCTCTTGTCGCCAGCCGACGCATTCACGCGCGACTGCTCCATGCTGTCCTGCGGGCACCTCTGCGCCTTTTTGATACCACCCCGAGCGGTCGAATCTTGAACCGCTTTGCCCGCGATATCCAAGCCATTGACGACGAGCTGGCGTGGAACTTCGAAAGTGCAGTCCGCTCGTTTGCATCAATGCTGGGGACAATCGTGCTCATTACGGTGGTGGCACCGCTTGTGCTCTTGATTTCTGCGCCAGCTCTGGTGGTGTACTACCGCGTGCAGCGAGATTACCGGCGCGTTGCCCGCGAAGCAAAGCGTTTCGAGAGCATCGCCCGATCGCCTCGCTATGCGCTCTTCAAGGAAACACTCCATGGTCTGCTGACGATTCGTGCGTTCGGGCAGCAGAGCACGTTCATGGATCGCTTCACTAACGCTCTACGCCACTACTTGCGGATGTACTGGAGCAACATCCTCATCAACCGTTGGTTCTCGACGCGGGCACCGATTGTCAGTAGCGTCATCGCGCTGGCGACTGTTATTGTTCTTGTCTTTGGTGTAGCACAAGGGGCTATTTCAACCGGCGTAGCAGGCGTTGTGCTCACCTACACGATCACCTTCTGGGGAAACTTGAACTGGTGCGTTCGTGCCTTCAGTGAAGTCGAATCGCGGATGACCTCGCTCGAGCGCGTCCATGCATTGGCAAGCGTTTCACCAGAGCCAGCGGTAACCTGCACTCCTGCGCTGCCCTCCGACGCGCCATGGATTGATACGCCTCGCATCAACGGCAGCCACCGCATAGGTGCAGACATCGTGTTTGACCATGTGTGGGTGCGTTATGCACCAAACTTGCCCTGGGTACTGCGCGATGTGAGCTTCCGTATCGAGCCTGGAATGCATGTCGGTATCGTTGGGCGCACCGGCTCGGGCAAAACAACACTGCTCCAAACGCTCTTTCGCTTTGTCGAGCCGGAGCGTGGACGTGTGCTTATCGGTGGCATTGAGCATTGCCGCATTCCTTTGGAACGGTTGCGATCGGCATTGAGCATTGTCCCGCAAGATCCAATTCTTCTGCTGGGCACGGTGCGCTCTAATCTCGACCGGTGGGGACGGTATTCCGATGCTGCCATATGGCGTGTTCTTGAACAAGTTACGCTGGCAGAAACAATTGCCGAACTGGGCGGACTGGATGCACCAATTGGTGAGCAGGGCGGGAATCTAAGCCAAGGACAGCGGCAATTGCTCTGCCTCGCACGCGCATTGCTGGTGGGGGCTACCGTTATCGTGCTTGACGAAGCAACCGCAAGCATTGACGTTGAAAGCGATGCTGCGATACGGCGAACCTTGGCGGAGCATTGCCGTGGCATTACAGTGCTGACCATTGCCCATCGTCCTGCTTCCGTGGCAGATGCCGATATGATTATCGAGCTTGATAGCGGCACTATTGCTCGTATTCGCACCCAGAAGGAACTATGCCGCTGC
>JAOAEV010000086.1 GCA_026416585.1 Chlorobiota bacterium
ATCAGTTTGCAAAGGTTCCGAGGGTACTAACACGTTCCCGCTCGGTTCAATGACAACATCGCATTCGCTACGAATACCAAAGTATCCGGGGATATAAATACCTGGCTCGATACTAAATGATGTGCCAGCAAGAATGCGGCGCGTGTCAATCGTCTCGTAATTGTCCATATTGGCGCCTAAGCCATGAACATCAGTACCGATACTGTGTCCTGTGCGGTGGATAAAGTGGTCGCCGTATCCCGCTGCCGCTATGACCGATCGAGATGCATCATCCACTTCATAACCATACACAGTGGCATTCGATGCAAAACGGTTACGAACGAGTTGTAGGGCATTGTCGCGGGCGGCAAACACGGTCTGGGCAACAGTGCGGATGTCATCGGGAGGATTATTACCAAGCCAGAGTGTCCAGGTTATGTCAGCGTACGTTGCCTCGGGTTTCGATGATTTTGCCCACATGTCGAGAAGTAAAACGGTTTGAAGTCTCAATGGTGCACTATGGTCCGGATGTGGCTCGTAATGTGGATTTGCACTATGTTCACCGATTGCGACGATGGGTGGATGGTCACAGACGAGGTTGTGCTGTTCGAATGCAGCCAGTATAAACTGTTGAAGGTCGAATTCAGTGCTTGCTTCACGTTCAGCCAACGTGTGAGCATGTTTTATAGTTGCCATCATGATTTCACGAAGTTTACGCGCGGTCTGCATATTATCTGCGATCTGATCGGCTGTCCACACTGCCTCGGCGGATTGTATCAGATCGGCGCTGCTAACAAGTTCAACCCCAAACGAGCGGAAAAACTCGGCTGTACCTGCATCAAGGTACGATACCGTTGGCAACTGACCGAGAGGCGAATATTCGACAGCGATCCGGCGTACACCTTTTAGGATGGTTGCAATGGACTCGTGCCACTGATGACGACTGTGGTAAAAAGCTTTGGGGATAGATACATGTTCGAAAAGATGTGGTTCGATGCTACTGACAATGAGCAGGGGGGTACTATTGCGGGGAATCCACAATACGAAACGGCGTGTCGTATGTGTGTGCTGGTCAAGGCTGAGAAAACGTCGTAGAATAGGGTTACTACCGCGAAAGTCGTAGAGTAACCATCCATCGAGATTGAACTCGTTGAGTAATTCAGCGACACGTTCGATGTTTATCATTGACGTTGAGTAAATGTGTCGAGTGCATTTGTTGCCGCACGCGGGGGCAGAAGCGTTCCATCCTCGACTGCAGTTCGCAATGTATCGAGTAAGTGGCGCAGCTCTGAGTGCGACTGGAAATGGTAGATCAATCGCTGCATCAATGTAGCATCAAACCAAACACGACGCTGTAAGCGACGCTGTTGAGCGATCGTCGAAGAACGTGGCACAGAGAAGAATGCTTGACACAACTCCCATACTTGATGAATTCCCTCGCCGGTTATTGCAGAGATTACTACAGCTTGCGACTCCCAGTCTGGAAATCGAGGAGGAAAGAGCTGCAGCGCTCTATTGAGCAGTGCAGATGCACGTTTTGTGTCCGCCACGTTCAGGTCACTTTTATTGACAAGTACTAGATCGGCACATTCCATCACACCACGTTTGATACCCTGAATTTCGTCTCCAGCGTTCGGAATTGTCACGACGATGACCATATCAGTTGCATCAGCAATCGAGACATCAGATTGTCCGGCACCAACGGTCTCGACGATAATGACATCGTAACCTGCTGCCTCGCATGTGAGGATACTTTCGCGTAAACGGGTACTGATCGCGCTGTTGCTCCCGCGATTGGAACTGGGACGAATAAAAGCAGAGGAATTACTGGCCAAAGTTGTCATCCGGAGTTTATCCCCAAGAATGCTCCCACCACGGCGAGCACCAGCAGGGTCAATTGCAAGAACTGCAAGCCGATGCCCAGCTGCAACAATCACATTGCCGAGAGCTTCAATTAGCGTGCTTTTCCCGACCCCAGGCGGACCTGTAATGCCAACGCGCCAGGCTTTCCCTGAGTAGGGGTAAAGCAACTCGAGTAAATGCATCTGCGTATCCCAGTCATTCGGGCGCGTACTTTCCAGTATGCTGAGTGCTTTAGCGAGTGCGCGGCGCTCGCCGTTCCGCACACGGAGCGCAAGTTGCTCTATGTGTTCGACTGCATGTTCAATTACTGGCTTCATGCACACCAAAGACTTCGTGTTCAAGCAAAGCGAGAACTCTGCGGGCAGCTTCCAACACAGATGTGCCCGGACCAAAGATATCACGAACGCCAGCAGTACGCAGTGCCTCGTTATCCTGAGAAGGAATGATACCACCTGCGACAACAATGATGTCGTCAGCGCCGCTTTGGTGCAGTTCTTTGATAAGGGCGGGAATAAGCGTTTTATGGGCGCCTGCTTGCGATGAGACCCCGACAACATGGACGTCATTCTCGATAGCTTGGCGTGCGACTTCTTCCGGTGTTTGGAACAGGGGCCCCAGATCCACATCGAATCCTATATCAGCAAAACCACTGGCAATGACTTTGGAACCGCGGTCGTGTCCGTCCTGTCCGAGCTTAGCGATGAGAATACGCGGACGTCGACCGGTGCGTCGTTCGAATTCGAGCACTCGATCGGCAAGCTCGTCGAATTGGGGGTCGTTAGCATACGATGTACGAAATACACCGGTGATTGCTGTCGGTGCGATGGTGTATCGCGTGAATACACGAGCTAAAGCATCGCTGATTTCACCGACGGTTGCTCGTGCACGCACAGCCTCGATGACAAAAGGAAGGAGATTAGCATTCGGATCACGGGCGGCGTTCTCCAGTTGCTCGAGAGTTGTAGCAACATATGCAGTATCTCGCTGAGCTTTGATATGTTCTAATCGCGCAATTTGAACTTCGCGAACCTTAGTATTGTCAACTTCGAGAATCTCTACTGGGGGGACATCCTCCGGGATGTACTTATTGACGCCGACAATAGTCTCCTCACCGCGATCAATGGCTGCCTGTCGGCGAGCGGCTGACTGTTCGATGAGTGATTTGGCATATCCGCTTGTAATAGCAGCTATCATGCCGCCATTTCGCTCGATTTCCTCGATGAGCTTGCGTGCATAATGGGCAAGTGAAGCGGTCAACGATTCGATATAGTACGAGCCACCGAGTGGATCGATCACACGCGTAATATTGGTTTCTTCGGCAATGATGAGCTGTGTATTTCGCGCAATACGTGCAGAGAATTCAGTGGGGAGAGCAAGTGCTTCATCGAACGAATTGGTATGCAGGGACTGGGTGCCACCGAGAACCGCTGCCAGTGCTTCGATCGTTGTGCGAATGATGTTGTTGTAAGGATCCTGCGCTGCCAGCGACCATCCAGAGGTTTGGCAGTGAGTTCGCAACATCATGGATGCAGGGTTGGAAGGCATAAAACGCTCTTTCATCAGCTCTGCCCATAGCAAACGGGCAGCACGGAGCTTTGCTATTTCGACGAAAAAGTTCATCCCAAT
>JAOAEV010000122.1 GCA_026416585.1 Chlorobiota bacterium
ACCACCCTGCACTGATGCTATCATTGCAACCAAGCGCCGCAGTGATGGCACGCTCGATCCAGAGCGTGGCATTCGTCGAGTGGTCGTTGGTATGCGTGATCCAAATTTATTGGCAGGAGGCGGCGTCGAGTGTCTGCGCGATGCTGGAATCGAGGTCGTCGTTGGTGTACGAGAACATGAATGCCAATGGCTCAATCGCTTTTTCACCAAGCATGTCGTTACAGGTATGCCGTATGTCATCGGCAAGGCAGCGATCTCGTTCGATGGTTGCATTGCCACAGCAACGGGGCAATCACAGTGGATCACCTGCGAGGAGTCGCGTCGGCGCGCCCACGTGTTGCGGGCAGAAGCTGATGCAGTACTCGTCGGGCGTGGCACAGTTACAGACGATGATCCACAGCTAAGTCCACGCTTAGTACGCGGGCGAATGCCACGCCGTATTGTGCTCGATACACATTTGTCGCTTCCGTTGAACGCACGGATGTTCAGCGACGAACATCGCATGTACACCATCGTGTGTACAGCACTGGAGCATCTCCATTTGTCGCGTGCCGATGTGCTCCGCCGCGCTGGTATCACAGTCATTGGTGTGCCACAAGATGAAAAGGGTTTATTGTCCCTCGATGTGCTGCTACACACGCTCGGCAAAGACTTGGGCATTAGCTCTGTGCTCGTCGAAGGCGGTTCTCGGGTGCTGTCTGGCTTCATCAGTGCAGGACTGCTTGACGAGCTGCATCTTTTTGTGGCACCAATGCCGCTTGGTAATGGTGTCCGCGTGTTTGGGGAGCTGCATGTGCAAACCCTTGCTGATACGCATCGGTGGCGCTACCATGCCGTTGGTCGGTCCGGCGATGATGTGCATATGATCTTGTTGCCCCACCGTTCGATACCGGTGCAATGAACTTCCGCAGTGTTATTGCCTGTATGTGTGTGCTTAGTACTGCTGCTACGGGGCAGACGGCACGCTCGTTGATCGAACGCGGACTTGAACGGGTGGGAATGCGGTGGAGCGATCTTGTGCTGCCGAGCGATTTGGCAGGGCGTGATCGTCACCGTCTCGATGTTGTCGAGCGTGTGTTCGCCGATCCACTCGCGCTGATCAAGCTGACAGAGCAGCTCGGTGCGTTGGCAGATTCGCTGTTCGGAGGAGTTGACCGCTCGGCGATTGATCAACTGGTCGGCTACTGTGGGTGGCGTGCGCAACTACTACCTCTATCGTTGGAGCAGTGGGAGCATTATCCAACCGATTCTGCGTCTGCGGCACTGTTACGTAGCTCGCTGGTGTATCAAAGCATCGCGCAGCAATACTTGCAGCCGATTGCAGTGTATCTGTCGCGAACCGAGCGCGTCCGGCGTTTGCTGTGTGCCGATTCGTTACTGTTTGCGCAAAGCGATTCACTGTGGCTACTGTCGAGCGAGAATGAAACTGCCGATCCGTACCAGCTGAAAGCGGCGGAGATTCGCAGTGATTCGATTGCCCGGCTGTTCTTCGAGCGTGCATTATTGGTGGATCCATCGGTGATTGTAGCTGACGGCTTGCGACTCTATGGACAGTTATCAGATGTTCTTCGTCGTACCAGTGGCGCAATCAATCTGTTGCGCGATAGTATTCGAACGATTGTCTGGGAAACACCCTACGGACGATGCGCTATCGGCGGACCAGGAGATGATATTTACCGCGGCGATTTTGTGTTCATTTTCGACGTTGGTGGCAACGACGCATACTATCTCGAAAACTCCAAAGAGCGAGCATTTCGGCGTGGGGTGCAGGTGATCATCGATCTTAGCGGTGATGACACGTATGCTGGACGTGATTTCACGGTGGGTGCTGGTATTGCCGGGTGTGGGCTGGCATTCGATCTTGGAGGAAATGATATATGGCGCGGTGGGAATTTTTCCCTTGGTTGCGGGCTATGGGGTGTCGGCATCCTTCGGGACGAGAATGGTGATGATACGTATATCGGTGCTGTCTGTACGCAGGCAGCGGCGGCGTTTGGTATTGGGGTTTTGCTCGATCGAAATGGTAATGACCGCTACATTGCTGCAGCACATGGACAGGCGTTTGCTGGAACGCGTGGGGTGGCAATACTTGCCGACGAAGCTGGCAACGATCATTATGCGACCTCGAGTCCGTTTGTTGATGTCCTTCGCTACGATTCACGCTACGTTGCGTTTACGCAGGGTGCAGCTCTTGGCTATCGTCCGATTGCCAGCGGTGGCGTTGCGCTGTTGACTGATCGAGCAGGCAACGATGTGTACAGCAGCGATATCTACGGTCAAGGCACAGCATACTGGTTTGGTGTCGGTCTGCTCGACGACCGTGGCGGTGAGGATCGCTACATCGCATATCAGTACGCACAGGGGGCGGGAATTCATTTTGCACATGGTCTGCTGTGGGATCGTCACGGTAATGATTTGTATGCTGCCCGTGGTGTTGCTCAGGGATGTGGTCACGATATCGGCGTGGGAATGTTGCTCGACGAAACTGGTGATGACAACTACTGCGTTGAATCGCTCTCGCTGGGAGGTGGTAATGCCAATGCACTCAGTCTTTTTCTCGATGCCAGCGGCAGTGATGCGTACATCGCACGCAACGACGGCAACACCCGCGGTTTTTCAGACCTTCGCCGAGGCTTGCCGATGGTCGGCATGTTCCTCGATGCTGGTGGTGATGACCTATATGCTCTACGCATGGGCAACAACACAGCAGTCATAAAATCAACGTTTGGTCTTGCCCTCGATGATACCAGTAGCACACGTTTGCCAACTCCCTCCCCATCGCAGAGCAGCGAACCGTCTCCGCTGTTGCCACAGTCGCTCGATAGCTTGTTTGTGCTTGCAAGTACAGCGCCACAGAAATACCAACGCTATGTGGCACCAGCACGGTCGGCAATTGTTGAACGCGGAGCGGCTGCGATTCCATTAGTTGCCTCAAAACTCGGCACGATATTCCCGCGAGAACGCCTTGCTCTCGAGGATATCGTGCCGCGACTGTATCGTGCTGATTCAGCAGCAATAATGGCGCTTATTGCTGATTCACTTCGATCGAACAGAACGAGCACTATCCAATTCTGTCTTTGGGCAATTGGCAAATGTCGGATCGCGTCGCTTGCTGATTCGCTGGGGCGTTTCTTCCATCATCCTGATTGGCGCATACGCGCTGCAGCGCTGCAGCAAATTGCGGAAGGTAAGTTCGGACGCTTGCTACCACAGGTGCTGCAGTGTGCTCAAGATGAACATCCGTGGGTGCGTGCTCGTGCTGCTACAGCAATTGTCGCGGTCGAAGGAATGGCGGCTCGGGAACGAATTCTGCGGATGGCGCGCGACACAGCAGCAATCGTTCGAACAAGCGCTATCATCGGGCTGCGCCAGTGCGACGAATGGAATCCTGCAACGATAGCAGCACTTCTACGCGATGCACCCAGTGATATTGTGCGACGGACGATTGCGCTCTGTGCAACGATGCTTGACTCGACAGCAACCACCTTCTCTCATCAGTGGCAAGAGCTGGAGCGGATCGTTCCACGCCTTTCACGATCGGTACGAGCGGTATTTTACTGGGCACTGGGTGGTTCTCCGTTACGCTGTAAGTTACTTGATCTTCTTGCGCACGAAACGGATACCGCGCTTGCCGACGAAGTGCGCCGTATGCTGGCATCGGTCGAGTGTCCATCGGTAAAACTGCAACGTTCCGAACGACACCGACGATGATCCGACACTGGCTCACGATTGCTGCTCTGGTCGAAGAACTCCGTCCAGCACTCAGCCGAACAACAGCTGTCGAATGCTACCGGACTGACGATGGAGAGATCGGCATTCATATTGAGACGCCCCAAGGAGCATTGCAACTTGTGCATGCTATGTTACCACCTGTCGGCAGTATGTACGTCAGCCGCACTAATCCTCCTCGCAAGCGCCAGCGTCTATTCCCAATGATCGGGTGTGAACCGATTGACACAATTGCAATAGCTGATGCTGAGCGAATTGTGACCCTTACTCTCCGGCAGTGGAACTTGGTGTTGATTGTAATACCTGGTGCTCGCGCGAACGTTTTTGTTTGTGAACGTACGACCAATCGGATTGTTGCCGTCGCGCGGCAAGGGCCGTCTCTCGAGGTGGGGAAGCGGTGGCAGCCACCGCCACCTCATTTGCCTGAACCGCAGGAGTGCAGCGCTGATATTGCGCTCGGCAATGTGCTTCAGCACAGCCGCATTCTTCTGGCGCAGCCATATGCAGAGCGATTGTGTGCACAGCTCGGTGTGAGATGTGACTGCTTGTGGGGAAGCCTCGACGATGCTCATCGTGCACACATCATTGCGGAAGCATTTGCCTACCGAACCAAACTCATTTGTACTCCGACGCCACATCTTGCGCGACGAGATGGCATCGAATTGCTCTTGCTCGATATGCCACACGGCGATAATTGGACCTGGGAGCCAATGCCGAGTGTCGAGGAAGGCATACGCCAGCGCGTACGTGCAATCTATCGCCAGTGGTCCTTCGACCGAAGGAGGCAGAGTCTATCTCGACGCATCCGCTCGGAAATGCTGCGTCTTGAGCGCACACTCGGTGCACTCGAATCTGCCATTGTACAGCAACCGGAGGCAGACCATTACGAGTTGTGGGGGCAGTTATTGATTGCGCATCCAGAGCGACATCGGCGAGGGTTGCCATCAGTTATTGCCATTGGGTGGGATGGAAAGGAGTACACTGTGCCGCTTGATACGACGCGATCGGTGTTGGAAAACGCGGAACGGTATTTTGCCGACGCGCGAAAAATCCGTCGCGGTGCGGAGATGGCACGCACTCGCAAACAGCAGTGTGAGCGGCGGTACAATGCGCTGCGTGCGGCAATGGAGAGGCTGGCTGTGGTAGAGTCGCTTAATGCGGTTGCGGGAATCGAACAAGAATTGTTTCCAGTACCGGTACAAAAAGAGCCAGTATCCTCGTCATCCCAAGAGCGTTCACGCTTTCGCTGCTTTACCCTACCGTTGGGATATACACTGCTTGTCGGCAAAGACGCCCGCAGTAACGATGAACTGACGTTTCGCGTCGCGCGACCGCATGATGTTTGGCTTCATGCACGCGGGGTGCAAGGCGCTCATGGTGTAATTCTGCTTGATTTGCGACAACTTCCACCGCCGCAGGTTATCGAGTATGCAGCGGCAATAGTGGCGTACTACTCGGCTGCGCGCAATGCCAGCTATGTTCCGGTCTCGTGGACGCAGCGGAAATATGTGCGAAAGCTGAAAAAAAGTGCAGCGGGTGCTGTGGACCTGCTCCGTGAATATGTAGTATTTGTTGAACCCCGTGCACCGTTCGACGTGTCAGAAGCGGAAGACTAAGCCGATGCTTCCACTCAGTTTTTCTGCATGTTCCCAGTTGGTGCCGACGCCATGCGAATGCACCATGCCCTCAATTAGCCACTGCACACCGACGTCGGGGAGTGGCTCCCATACTAAACCTAATTCAGCACGGCCGAGCACTCCGTAGGCACTGGTACCAAGCATGATTCCTGCAACAGGTCGGATCGTGCGGAGGACGGAATTATCGTCTGTCGGCAGCAGATACGCACGCAATCCACCGCCGATCCACCATAGCTGCTGATGAAGAGCCAGCGCCTGTGTCCCATCGCTCTTGGTCGAAACCTCGTAGATGGGAAATTGTTCGGAGCCTGCTTGAACAAAAACACCAACGTTCCCGTTGCGGTGCTCTACCGAAACGATCGTGTTATCTATCGGTGTGCTTGATACAGGTTGTGCCAAACGCTGCTGGCGCAACAGCACTGTAGTGGTTCGCCGAATGCCCACGACAAGTTTTGATGCTGAGTGTTCGGAGATGAATGAATCAAACCGATCGGCGTATTTGTGAGCTGGTAACGATGGT
>JAOAEV010000001.1 GCA_026416585.1 Chlorobiota bacterium
GGTCGGAGTGTGCCGCGCCGCCACATCCACAGCAAACCAGCACCAACAGCAAGTATGATGCCGCCAGCGATCCAGTCGCTACGCATTTCGCCGTACACAAAACGCGCCAACATGGCTTTGACATCTGCCGAATACTGCGCCAGCTGCTGGCTTTGTTGGACACTCTGAAGAAAACTCGATTCGATGATCGGAGGTACAATCAATCCTAACACCAACCATGATACTGCCCCAATAAACACCATCCGCACTGGACTTTCTGTGGGATGTTCTGCAATGCCGCGCAGACCGTATGCAGCTAACAACGGCACAGCAAATTGCATCATCGCCAGCGCCATGCTCGGCGCTCGGAATTTGTTGAATAGCGGCACGTGGTAGTAAAACAAGTCGTACAACAGCGGCAGATTCTTGCCAAATGAGAGTGCAAGCGAGAACACACTCAGCACGACCAAAAATTGCACGAATACGTCGCGGCGATACAGCCACACACCGACGATCGCCAGCATCAGCACTACGATGCCCATGTAGTTAGCGGCGTCCGTAAACGGCATTTGCCCCCAGTACGCCATGATCTTGGTTGTCCGTCCGCCAGTAAGAGGTCCGCGATAGTCCACTTTGCCGAAACCGAAGTAGCTCGGAATCAGAAACGTGATTGTTTCCTCCGGTGAGAACGACCAGTTTGTGGCGTACTCGTAGTCGTTGCCGTCGAGTTTCTGCCGCTGCTGGGTCGAATCTGCAGTGGTGCGGAGTTTGAGCGGTACTGTCCCGCGTGTCGAGTATGGCGTGTATTCCAGTGTCGTCAGGTAGCGATCGGCAGCCATACCGAACGATAGCGCTGCTGCAACGGCGAGCACTGCACCAGCTCGCAACACACCGACAACGGACTCGCGGCGGAGGAGGCGACTGGCAAGCTCGAAGACAAGATAGAGCCCAAAAGTGCAGACACCATAGAATACCATCTGTAAATGTGTGGACTCGATAAGCACGTGAACGGCAACTACCAGTAGTAATGCGTGGGAAAGATTCCACCGCTGGCGTAGCGATTCGAGTCCAAGCAGTATCCATGGGAACATTGCCAGCGCAACAGGCTTGGTCAAGTGCCCGATCATCACCCACACGATGATAAACGTCGAGAACACTGCCGCGATGCTGGCAATGAGAGCAACAAGTGGCACATGGTCTTTCCGACGGAGGAGCACAAATACACCAGCACCGTAGAGCACATACCAAAACGCAATTCGAGCTGTATCACTACCGAACACAGACCCAATAGCTTTCGCAAGCCCGAAAACGACTGTGCTCACCACGTCCCACCACCGATCCCCGGTAACCAGTAGCGCGCCATATCCGGGCATGCCACTGAAGATATATGGTACCCACAGCGGAAACTCACCGCGTTTGGCAACTTGTTCCAAATACGGTTTAAAACTCTCCGATGACAGGCTATCAGAGGAGACAAACGAACCGCCGACAATGCCTTTCCAGAGAAACACAACCACCAGTAGTGCAAGTACGGCAGTTGCAATCATTGTGGCACGGCGTTCAAGGCGGAACCACAGCGTCGAAGGAAGCAATGATGTCTTTGGTGACGATGTATTCATGAGTGCTGTCGTTAAAGGTGTGTCAGAAACAAAATTAGAACGTATTGCTTTGCTTATGCAATCTACACGTCCGTGTGCTCATCTACCAGGTGGAGTGTTCGTAGTTTTGTATTGTCATACACACAGCAATGATGCGAACGCTGCTCTTGATCGTCATCAGAGCGTACCAGCGCTGGATTTCCCCGTTGCTCGGGAGCAATTGTCGTTTTTACCCGACGTGTTCTCACTATGCAGCCGAAGCCATCGAGCAGTATGGTGTGATCAACGGCTCATGGCTTGCGCTGCGGCGCCTGTTGCGCTGCCACCCTTGGCATCCGGGTGGCTATGACCCAGTACCATAACCTTTCCCTCCACGCATGGATCGAAATGCTCTCATCGGTATGCTACTTATTTCGGTGATCGTTGGGGTATGGATGTTCTATACCTCGATCCATCAGCATTCGTCGGCACCACCGCCACAGCGAAGCGACACCGCCCGCCAAGTATCGGCGGCACCGGCTGCTCCGCCGGCAATCAAACAAGCGACGCCAGCTATTGCTGAGCGAACAATTCGTATCGTGACCAACAACTACCGCGCCACCATCAGCTCGCTCGGACTGACGATCAGTAGCTGGGAATTGCGGCACTACAAAGCTTGGTATGGTGAGCCAGTACAATTGGTCCAACCCGGTGCACGTGAAGGTGGAATCATTTTTACAATGCGCAATGGGGAGAAAATTGGGCCCCGACAGCAGCCGTTCGAATTTCTCAATGCCCCCGCCGATGGAACAGTTGTCCTTGGTAAGGATTCGAGCTTCACGCTACGCGGCGTGCTCCACACAAGCGGAGCAACAATCGAGCGTAGTATTACTTTCCACGGCAACACCTATCACCTCGACACGCGTGTTACCTTTGATGCTGCTGACACACTCCTGGCAGCAACGCGGCGATGGTACGATATCGGCTGGAATTCCGGGTTGAAGTATCAAGAAGCAAACAGCGTTGAAGAATCGAGCCATTCGACTGTTTTTGCCAGCCTGAACGGCTCTCTCGACGAACTCGATGCGACCGAGTACAACAAACCAGTCACAGTGCACCAATCGGGCACGGTTGAGTACATCGGCACGAAAACAAAGTATTTCATGGTCGCCATGCTCAATCGTCGCCCGGGCCGACAAGCCGAGTATTTTCTCGAAGGTATCATGTACGGTGCGCCGAACCACGGGCGGGTAAAAGTCTATTCGGCAACATATCGCATTCCCTACCGCGGCGGACGGCAGAGCGACTCGCTGACAGTCTATATCGGTCCACTCGATTACGACATCGTCAAACCCTACGGCTTACAAGCAACGGTCAACTTCGGGTGGCGGTGGCTGGTGCGGCCGATTGGGGAATTTTTCATGCTACCGATTTTCAAAGCGATTCATTCGGTTATTCCGAACTACGGCTTTTCGATTATTGTGTTCTCAATTTTGATGAAGCTCCTGCTCTACCCACTGTCTCGGGGGCAGATGCAATCAGCGCTCAAGATGAAGGCTCTACAACCAGAAGTCGAAAAACTGCGTAAAAAGTACGCCGACGATCCGATGTCGCTCCAGCGAGAGCAAATGCAACTGTTCTCCGAGTATGGCATCAATCCAATGGGGGGATGTTTGCCACTGGTGCTCCAATTACCGATTCTCTACGCGCTCTATGCAGTTCTGGCGACCAACATCGCCATGCGGCAAGCATCGTTCATTCCGGGTTGGATTGATGATTTGTCGGTACCAGACCACATCATTCGGCTTCCGATAAGCATCTTCGGCATCGAAGCACTCTCAGGAATGGCAATTATCATGGGTGTGACGATGTTCATCCAGCAGAAGATGACTATTACTGATCCCAATCAAAAAGCACTCGTGTACGTGATGCCAGTTATGTTGACGCTCATGTTTTCGTACTTGCCTTCAGGTCTCAATCTCTACTACTTGGTGTTCAATCTTCTCGGAATTGTTCAGCAGGTATGGATGACCAAGTTTTCGAAAAAGCAATTGACGCTGGCTGACCTTAAGCGCATGCCGAAAAAAGAAGGATGGCTTCAAAAACGACTTCGCATTGCCCAAGAACTCGCCGCCCAGCAGGGGCGAAGCTTGCCGATCGACTTGCCGACCCAGAAAAAACAGACTCCTCCAAAGCGTGCGCCAAAGAAGCGGCGGTAGTAGCAATGATTGGCTTACCCGTTTGAGCTGTCGGCGGCGATCGTGCGGCTATTTTTGGCGTCGCTTGCAGATGTAACATCTGACATATTTCGATGCTCTCCGATATTGTGCTAACGGCTGCCCTGGTTGGATTGAACGCATTTTTCGTTGCAGCCGAATTCGCGTTGGTCAAGATTCGTTCTTCGCACGTCGAAATTCGCGCACGCACGGGGAGTTTTCTTGCTCGCATGATCCGTTCGATTATCGGACATTTGGACGGGTATCTATCGGCAACGCAGTTGGGGATTACGCTTGCCTCGCTCGGACTGGGATGGATTGGAGAACCGGTCGTTGCACGCATGATCGAGGCGGTGATGGTTACCCTTGGCATCGAACTACCGCCCCACGCGGTCCATCGAATATCGCTCCCTGTTGCGTTCGGATTGATCACGATTCTTCATATCGTGCTTGGAGAACTGGCACCGAAATCGCTGGCAATCCAGCACAGCGAGGCTGTTGCCTATGGGGTTGCTCTGCCGCTGCGTGCATTCTATATCGTGTTCAAACCTGCGATTTGGTTGCTCAACGGTTTAGCGCAGGGCGTGCTGCGAATGCTCCGCATTCGTGCAACACCTGAAAGTGAGCTCCACTCGGCAGAAGAGATCCGCTATTTGCTCGAAGAAAGCCAGCGCAGCGGTTTGATTGCTGCAGAGCAGCACGAACTGCTTGAAAACATTTTCGAGCTTCCGCAGCGTCAAGTTCGCCACATCATGGTACCGCGCCCACGGATCGTGGCACTTGAACTGACTATGACGACCGAACAAATTCTCGATATCGTTCTCGAAGAGGGCTATTCGCGTATGCCGGTCTATCGCGACACGCTCGACAATATCGTCGGCATCGTGTACACTAAAGATCTGCTCTCACTGGTGCACTTGCGAAATTTGATTATCCTGGAGGATATCATTCGCCCTTTTCTCACTGTGAGTGAGAACGAATCGCTATACCGGCTGCTACGGCTGTTCCAAAGCGAGCAGGTGCACATGGCAATTGTTACCGATGAATTCGGCGGTACAGCTGGACTGGTCACGCTTGAAGACGTTTTGGAGGAAATCGTCGGTGAAATTCGCGACGAATACGACCAAGAAGCGGCACCCGTCCAGCGTCAGCGCAGTGACTACATCGTTCAGGCGACAACAACTATTGCTGATCTCAACGAGTATTTGCCTGTACCGCTACCGGAAAGCCCAGACTACAAAACGCTTGGCGGTCTGATCCTACAGCAGGCAGGGAAGATACCCGCGATCGGCGACATATTTGCGATTCCACCATACCGTGCAGAAGTACTTCGGGCGACTGAACGCATGGTGGAACTTGTCAAGTTGCAACTCGAGAGTGCACAGGCGGGGCACGAAGGAGAATAGTAGGCAACAGAAAAACAACCAGCACTCGTGTATCCTACGCGCGACCATTTGTCACTCTGAGCACGTGTTCTGATTCCCATCTTCCTTCCTCTTCCCCTGAAATCGGCCTGGGTCTCAAGATGCTAAATGGTTACAGCATAACGGTAGCAGATGTTCAACATAAAAAGGGCATGACTATCTCGTGTAATGGTTGGATATTGCTCAACGCAGCGGGCAGGATTGGTCCAGAATGCCCACTACACGTCCAAATAACCCGTGCATATGTGATCAGTGAACACGGATGAACTGTTTCCCCGCAAGCTGGCGAACAGCACCCCGAAATTCCATCATAAACAAGGCACTCAACACCTCGCTGACAGGTAAATCGAGAGCAGCAGCGATATCATCGGCACTTTGTGGCTCACCAGAAAGCTCTTGCCAGATTTGTGCTTCAAGCGGCGAAGCAAAATCCGGAGGCTTTTGCTCAGCTGGTTCCTGACGCACAATCCCGAGTTCAGCAAGCACCTGTGCCGGAGAAATCGCTGCCATCGCCTTTTGTCGTGCGATTAGCTCGTTGGTGCCTTCACTCGTCGGTGCCGTGATGTTGCCGGGTACTGCGAATAGATCGCGCGATTGGTCGAGTGCAAAATGAGCAGTGATCAATGAGCCGCCCTCACGACGACTCTCCACAACGAGTACAGCCCGCGCAATTCCACTGATGATGCGGTTCCGCTGAGGGAAATAACCGGGTCGAGCAACTGTGCCGAGTGGATATTCGCTGAGAACTGCACCACCACCGGCGATGATGCGATCAGCAAGACGGCGGCTATGATTAGGACTGATTCGATCGAGGCCTGAACCGATCACGGCATACGTAATACCACCTGCATCGAGTGTCGCAGCATGGGCGATTGAGTCGATCCCATTTGCCAAACCGCTGACAATAACACAACCTGATTGCGCCAGTTCAGCGGCGAAACGCTCGGCACATAAACGCCCATACGTGGTGCATCGGCGCGTCCCGACAACCGCGATTGCCAGAGACGATGATGCTTGCAACATTCCGTGCACATAGAGCACAACTGGTGGATATGCTATCTGACGCAGCAGTGCTGGATAGTCATCGTCCCAGAACGTGACAGCACGCGCATCAATGGCGGCAAGCTGCGTGAGCATCTGATCGGCGCGGGTCCGAAGTGCGTCTATATCGCGTGCCGAGAACAACTCATCCTGCCTCAGGATACGTTGCAGGTGTGGAGGAGGATCGGTAAAAACTGTTTCTAACGATGGACGTTCCTCGACCGCTGAACGGATATCAACACCTTGCACGCCCCGCAAGAGCGCAAGTGCAAGGATGTCCCGACGCGACCACGCTGCAGACAAATGTGGCGTCATTGCGCTGCGTATGCAGTAAGATTGACCAAGCGCTCAGCGGCTGCATGCAATGTCTCGAGTCGTTTGCAGAATGCAAATCGCACCAGTGTTCGCCCACACGTTTGATCGAGGTAAAATGCCTCCAGCGGAATTGCTGCAACACCGACGTGCTCGGTGAGCCAGCGGCACCACTGGTATCCGCTCGCACCGTCGGCGACGGTGCTGATGTCAGCGACCACGTAGTAGGCGCCTTCGGGCGGGAACACTTTCAGCGGCGTTTGGGCAAGCGCCTCCAGCAGCACCGCACGGCGCCGCGTGTAGTCGGCACGGAGAGTGGCGAAAAACTCATCGCCCAGCCGCAAGCCCTCGGCAATGGCGTAGTGAAAAGGGGTTGCGCTGGCAAAGGTGGTAAACTGATGCACGCGGCG
>JAOAEV010000068.1 GCA_026416585.1 Chlorobiota bacterium
GGTAGTGCACGTTCCATCTCAGTGGCGACGATCTCGGTCAGTGTGCTCAGTTCATTGGGTGCAACCTCAAAGACAAGCTCGTCGTGCACCTGTAGAATCATCATCGACTGTAGGTGCTGTTCTTCCATGCGTTGGTAAATAGCGATCATCGCCAGTTTGATCATGTCAGCTGCAGTTCCTTGTATTGGCATGTTGATAGCAGCACGTTCGGCGGCAGCACGAACGGTCGCGTTCCGGCTATTAATATCGCGGAAATAACGCCGCCGACCCAACAGTGTTTCGACATAACCGTGCTGGCGAGCGAACGCGAGCGTGCGCTCGATGTATGTTGCAATACCGGGATAGCGTGCAAAGTAGCTTTCAATGATGCGGCGTGCTTCGCGGCGGGGAATTCCCAAACGCTGTGCTAACCCAAATTCACCGAGACCGTACATGATGCCGAAGTTCACGGTTTTTGCTGTTCGCCGCATTGTAGTGTCAACGTCCGATTCACCGACACCAAACAGCGCGGCAGCAGTTGCTGTGTGGATGTCTTTCCTGTCAGCGAATGCGCGGCGGAGTCCTTCATCGCCGCTGACGTGCGCCATGATGCGCAGCTCGATCTGTGAATAATCGGCGGAGAAAATTTTCCATCCTGGTTGTTGCGCAACAAACGCGCGGCGAATTGCCCGCCCTAGCTCGGTACGGATCGGGATGTTTTGCAGATTCGGCTCGGCGCTCGACAGGCGTCCGGTGCTTGTCATCGTTTGCGAAAACGTTGTGTGAATGCGTCCGGTACGCCGATTGATCATGCGTGGCAGCGTCTCGACGTACGTCGAGCGTAGCTTCTGCAACTGACGGTAGTCGAGAACATGCTGTGCAATTGGGTAGCTCAGTGCCAGCTCTGACAATACTGACGCATCGGTCGAGTAGCCCGACTTGGTCCGCTTGATGGCAGGAAGCTGCATTTTCTCGAAAAGGATCTCGCCGAGCTGCTTGGGCGAATCAATGTTGAATTCTGTTCCAGCATCCTTCCAGATGCACTGGCGCAAGCGTTCGATCTCATCTGCAAGTTGTTGGCGAAGTTCTTCGAGTTGCACCGTGTCAACGGCGACGCCACGGTATTCCATGTCGCGTAACACGCGTACCAGTGGGAATTCGATCGTTCGAGCCAGGTGGTCCAACCGCGGCTGCGTGCGGAGTTCATTGCCAAGTCGGATGCAGAGCTGATAGGCGATGTCGGCGTCCTCGCATGCGTAGCGACTGACGGTAGCAATTGGTACACTCCGCATCGAACGTTGTCCATTACCACGCTCACCAATGAGGTCAGTGATAGGAATGGGTTTGTAGTTAAGCCATCGTTCGGCAAGGGCGTCCAGACCGTGCTGCGCATCGGGATCGAGCACGTAACTGGCGAGCATCGCATCGAAACTAATGGGACAAAGATCCACACCATACCGACGCAGAATGAGCGCGTCGAATTTGAGGTTCTGCCCCCATTTCGGCAACGTGTCGCGTTCCAGAAGTGGTTTGAGTACTGCAAGCACCGATTCGATTGCTAATCCACAGTCGGTCGGCGTACCCGTATCAAATAGCGTTTGGGCTGTGTGGCAGTCTGCATCGGTGGTGGGGATATACCAAGCCTGATGGTGATTACTTCGCTCAGTGCCCAGCGATAGTGCGATGCCCACGATGTAACAGTTCATTGCATCGAGCGACGTTGTTTCTAAGTCTATCACCAGCACATTCGCCTCGCGTTCGATAAGCGCAGCAAGTTGGGTAAGTTCATCGAGTCGTTCGATGGTTCGGTAGTCGTGCTCCGTGCTGTCGAGCGTTTCCAGTTGCTGCGGTGTGGCTGGCTTGGTGCTTGTAGTGTTCAGGATACTCTCCCATCGCGCACGAAGTTGACGAAAGCCTAGAGTCTCGAACAGTGGCAGCAGTTGTTCGGCATTGGGGGTACGACGGCGACAATCTTCAATCCCAATAGGAAGCTCAACGTCACGATGAATGCGTGCCAGCTCTCGCGAGAGAAATGCTTGCTGGCGATCTTCCTCCAGTCGTTCCCGCAGCGAGGGTTTGGTGATCTTGTCAAGGTGTTCGTACAATGC
>JAOAEV010000088.1 GCA_026416585.1 Chlorobiota bacterium
CGTCCGGATTGCAACGCACGACGATGTGCTTATTGCCGATGCAGAGCAACTCATCGCCGAACGCCAGCTTGAGCGGGATCGCTACGAATTCCAGATGCTACTCGGCGTGCGTGAACAGAAGCGAGACGAATTGATTCGGCGCGGCTATCCGGTGCGCATCTACGTCCCCTATGGTGAGGATTGGTACGGCTACTCACTGCGGCGGCTCAAAGAAAACCCACAAGTTGCTGGTCATGTTTTCCGTGCGTTGTTCCGCTATAATGGGGTTCGCCGCCGATGAGCACAACTGTTTTAGTCACAGGCGGTGCTGGTTTCATTGGTAGCAATTTGATCCGATGGATTCTTCGTCATCGCTCGTGGCATGTGGTCAATCTGGATGCACTCACCTACGCCGGCAATCTTGAAAATCTTCGTGATGTTGAATCCGATCCCCGCTATGCGTTCGTTTACGGCAGAGTCGAGGATGCCGCAGCGGTCTCACAGGTACTCCAGGAATATGATGTGTGCGGCATCATTCATTGTGCAGCGGAAAGTCATGTGGACCGTTCAATTCTGTCGGTAGAGCCGTTTGTGGAAACGAACGTGCGGGGAACACTTGTGTTGCTTGAAGCGGCGCGTTCACACGGTATCGAGCGATTTGTGCATGTGTCCACGGACGAAGTGTATGGGTCGCTTGGTCCCAATGATCCACCGTTTACGGAAGAGTCCCCCTTACAGCCGAACTCCCCGTATGCAGCCTCGAAAGCGGCCGCCGACTGTCTGGTACGTGCATTCGTGCACACCTACGGCATGCCTGCAATTGTTACACGCTGCTCGAACAACTATGGACCGTACCAGTTTCCTGAAAAGCTCATTCCGCTCATGATTACCAATGCACTCGATGACCAGCCGCTGCCAGTATATGGTGATGGGCAGCAAGTGCGCGATTGGATCTACGTTGACGATCACTGTCGGGGGGTGGTTGCTGCCTACGAGCGTGGGAGGATCGGGGAAACATACAATTTCGGTGGGCGTAGTGAGCGGCGTAATCTCGATGTTGTTTACTCAATTCTCCGCATCCTGGGCAAAACCGACGATTTGGTACGGCATGTCCCTGACCGTCCCGGACACGATCGACGCTACGCCATCGATTGCACAAAAGCGGAGCGGGAGCTCGGATGGATGCCGGAGATATCATTTGACGAGGGCTTGGAGCGGACAGTGCGGTGGTATCTCGACAATCAGTCGTGGGTACAGTCGGTTCGGGCAGGAGAATACCGACGCTACTATCAGCAGCAGTATGGGTGGCGGATGGGGTAAATATCAGCGTCCACCGCTAATTGAGATGCGCAATTCGACGCCGACTTCTGTGACGCTGAAACCGGGATTGGCTGCACCGGTCGTGAATTCGCCGTTATAGCGGAAAAAAGCCGTCGCTGTTACTAACCGACTCAACGTGTACCGCGCCCGTGGCTCGATGAGAATCGACCGCCGTCCATCCACTTCCGTGCCGTTGGCCGTTTGCTGTGCATCACGGCGCTCGCCGAGCAAAAATGCACGTCGGCTTGATGCGCGATACGAAGCAATGAAGGAAAACTCAACATCATTTTTCAGATCGATTCCCAGCAGCGGAAAACTAAAACCACGCAAGGCGTAGTTGGCATTGAGTGCAAGCTCGTTTTGTACTTCTTCGGTCAGTGTACGCGCCGAAACTGCGATGCTATAATTCGTGCGTGTGTTATAGCGAAGGTTGGCAGTCAGCAGCCCTTTGAGTTTCTTTTCGTCGAACGAGAAAATTGCCCCTACCAACGGCTGGAACTGCATCTGGACTGTCTGTGCGTTGACCACGCGTCCGTTGTCGGTTGTATATGCGCTTTCGCTATATGTGGTTTGGTAGGAGTGCTCCAGGGTAATGCGTTGGGCGAACTGTTCCAGTAGCCAAAATTTTTCGATGCCTTCCCAGCGGAGTGACCAGTTGACCTGCGGCAAGTATCGTTGGAGAATGCCAGGCAAAAATTCGAATGCTTGCAATCCCGAGATGAAAGCGTCAGTCATTGCATTTTGCAACGCTAACTGCTCGGCAATGGAGAGCGAATCTTCATTTTTGGTGCCGATGATCTGTGTGCGCAGTTGGCGATAGCGCTCAACGACAGTTTCCGGGCGGTTGTTGAAGCCAGCCAGTACAAGCCAATATGGTGCTGATAGGAATGTGCGTTGATATTGTTCGCTGAGAGTGACGTTGGTGAACGTCATTATACCTTGTGCGTCGGTAGTGGTCAGCTGATTGCGATTGATGCCGAATTGTGTGCGCCACGTAAGATCGAGTGTTGCACCTTTCCACAGCGGTCGGGTCGTGCGGATTTCCAACCCGGTTTGCTGCGAGATGTTGTCTTGAAATTGTGCGTTTGGTGGACGAATGCCGATATCTTCCCAGAACTGAACAAAAGGGAAGTGACTTGTCAGCCGCGCACCGATGCTGGCATGTGGATATCGTACCAATCCGAGTTGATATGCTGCTGATGGTCCAAGCAATGGATCACTGGCGCGACCGGTTACCATTCGCCCCCACAGATTGCTGACGCCAGTTCCGCCGAATGCACCGGGTGTATTGGCCGTGTTTGTCTGTGTAAAGCTGAGGGTCACTTGCTGGTAATCGAAAAAGATCGAGCGAAGAACGTCGAGCACCTCGCCAAATAGGCTCGATTGTCGCGCAGTCGTATCGCGCTGACCGGGACGCTGTTGTGTGGAGGTTGTGATACCAAACCATGAGTTGCTCATTGCCTGCAGCCGGAGATTGGCATTCCAGCGAATGGTGTTGTTGTAACTGACTTGTTTGACCGCATCGCGCAAGCGTTGATCGGGCTGCAGTGGGTCGTTCCAGGAATACGTCGTCGTGAATGTCCCCGACAGGTCTAGGAAACGATTCAAATTGCCGATATTCGGTAGCAGCGGACGAAATGTCAGCGTCGTGGTCTGCTGCACCGACGTTGGCGTTCCAAAATCAATCCAGCGCCCATTGTTGAACAGTAGTTGGCGGGCAATGTCTGATCCCGTACGTTGCCGTCCGAACTGATCGAGTTCAAGTGGAACAAGAGTACTTGTCTGTGACAATTGGTAGTCGAGCATTGGCGAAAGCAGTCCTCCTTCGGTGAACTTCCATTGCAACGATGCAGAGTTCGTTGCCGTGAAGCCGCGCTCGACTGGTGAAGGAAATGGCAAAAACCAGGATTGCTCGGTGCGACGATAACGCGATAGGCGCGTTGAGAGTGAGATGTTTTGTGGCAGCAAGTTGATTTTCCAGCCAGCGTAGGTTTCTATCAGTGGAATGCCGCTCATCCAATCGCCAATGGAAAGCTGCGCAAGCGTCGCGGGCAGCGGCAGGGTATATTGCGCTGTGAAGTCCCACTGCCAACGAAAGCGATCGGCGTACACTGGCGATTGCTCGGCTTCTTGCGAGTAGGAGTAACCGAGAACAAGCCGATTGAGGGTTTCACGCACCAACCAGAACGAGGTCGGGATACCGAATCGGAAGCCGAGAATACTCCACTGCAACTGCGCAATGCGGGTGCGCGCACGGCGACGGACGTACTCGGCGCGATCAAGTGCTTCTTGTTGGGTGCCCCCAGCAGAAAGCACGCTGTTATATGCCATCATTGCAGCTTCTTCGATGTTGACATCGCTCTGTGCGGCAAAGATGGGTGTGCGCTGGCGAATTGTTCGTGTCAGTGCCAGTGGTATTCGCGCATCTTTCCAGTCCTTCGGCAGAAATTTTTCCATGCCCAGTTCGAGCGTGAACGTGAAATCGCGAGCTTGCTCGCGTGTACCAAAGCGTTCTTCAAGCCGATGGAAAAACGGGTTTGATTGTGTGTATGCGGTACGGATAGTGCCAAGATCGGCAAGCTTGATGTCGAGATTAGCTGTTGCAGCCCAATCAGTGCGTGCATCGGGCTCGACCAACCGCAGCTCGTCTGCCCAAATCGTCGTACTCAGAGCTTGAGGGCAACGTTCTCGTGGGTTGGTAATGCCAATCGAGATGAACATCACGCGTGTCAAGAGCGGGTTACCCGTGATAGCAAAGCGAGCCAATGGCTCGCCGGGAACTGGATATGTCACGCGTTGCCACTGCTGCATGCTATCGCGCTGTGCTTTGAGAGCTGCCAACGTTTGCAGTGGGATGGAAACGTTCCGCCACTGACGGACGATCGGCGCGCGGTATTCGTAATAGTTTGCTGTGTCGATGCCGAAGCGAATGAAAAATTGCGGTGCCGCTGTATCGCCTGGTGTGAGCACGAGCGAGTCTGGTGGAACGTAATCCTGCCCACCAACACCCTTGATAAACACTTTCAGTGAGCGGTAGTAGAAAAAGTCCATCGGACGGAAGAGAAAGCGCGTGGCTTTACGTTCGTCGCCGCATTGGAGGTTGTTTACGCCAATTGCCAGCGATTGCTCGTTGAGCAGAATGTCGTTTTGAAAATCCGGGTTTGCCAAGTTACGAGGAGGTCGCACGCCCGGTGGCATTGTGTAGTAATCGGGCGGACCGGAATTTTCCTCGCGATTGACGAACGAGACGCGAATGACTGTATCATTAGAGACGGCACTGTTTTGAACCTGTGCGTAGTTGACGCGCTGCCATTGCGAGCCAACGAAGCGCCAATCGGCGATCGAGACTTTGATGCGTCCCCCTTTGAACCAGATGCGCACGTACTGGATGTTGGAAAACAGCGGGTTGCCGATAATTTGTTTGGCACCACGTAAAGGGATGCGATAGAGCCGCCAGCCATTTGTGCCGCCACCGACTACCTGCGGATTGGCGTCGGAAGGATCAAGATTGATTTCATAACTGAAATAGCTGTCGTCGAGCGCGATTGTTTGCCCATTCTGTTTGTTGAGAATTTCTGTGTCGGGGAATTGTCCGAGTTCAGATTGCGATGCGTTACCTTCGAAGTTGTTCCAGCGAAGGAAGTCTTCGTCGCCTTGCTGCTCGTTCGGCTTGGTGAAATTGAAGAAGTAATCGTCGCGCGAGGGGTCGTCCTCCAAGCTGAGTGGGTATGGATATGCTGATCGTTCCCCGGCGTTATCGAGGGCGTCAATACCGACATCTTCACCCGGGTCAATTCGACCGTTGGGAATAGGAGCAGCGGCTGTGATACCGTCTTCGGTATTGAGTCGGTAGTTGGGGATAATATCCTCGCTGATCTGTCCCAAGTCAACGAACATGCGTGCACCTGGCTCTCGATCCTCGATGCGCATCATGATGTCAATGAAGTCAATGTTCTCCAGGTCGAAGTTCGAGTTGAATGTCGAGATCAGCCGTTGCATGCCTGCCCAGAGCCGCTCGCGGTTTGCCAGACGCTGCTGCCAGGGATTGATCTTGACCGAATCCCAGCGAGGATTGAGCGTGTCGATGTAGTTCGGATTAGGATTGTAGATGCCACGACGGTCGGGATCGAACGTGATGACCAGCGGCGAGATACGCGATTGTCCCTGAACAGTTTGACGGTTGGGATAGATTTCAGCGATTGGTACACGCGGCAGAAAGAAGTTGTACCAGTACAGCTTGCCGCGATAGAGCGCGCGTTGTTCGTGTTGCGGGTCAATCACCGAATCAACCGGTGGGGATGAGTGTGTCCACAGTGTGCTAGTTAAGCCCATCGAGATAAAGCGTTGTGCCCCCTCGAAGTCGTCAATGTACGCGGCAGCCCGATTGTTGTCCACAGGAATTTCAGAAATGCGTTTGTTCGGTGTTGGCATCTGCTGTGCCCATTCGCCGCGGAAGTTAATAGTGGAGCGTTCTTTGGTGCTGTAGAACGGCAGCCAGTTGAGCGCGTCAGTGAGCCACTGCGCGTTCCAGTTGAACACCGCATCAAAGCCGAGCATCGTATTGGAGATCGGTTCTTCACCAATGCGAACGCGGTCAACCAGTGCTGCTGTGTTAAAGTTCATCAATGTGCTGCCGAGCGTCAATGCAGCATTGCGGGTACGCGAGACGACCAAATCGGCGCGCATGCCAAGAAGGGTACGCGTTTGGATGTTCATGACGTCGTTGGACTCATACTCGATGACTAGATCGCTGCCGGCTGCTTGCGCCTGAGGGTTGCGAATGCTGACAGTGCCAGAGTAGTAGTCCACTACGTAGTCATCGTTTTCACGCAATTGGCGACCATTAAGGAATGCACGTACACTGCCTGGTGCAACGTTGAAGCCGAGCGAGATTCGCCCTGCTGATTGTCCTTGAACATCGCCGATGATAAGCCAGCGATCTTGTGCGGTCTGTTGCTGTGCTAGTGCCTTTTGTACGTCGTACACGGCACTGTAGTAGTATTGCTTGGCAAGGGAAGGATTGCCACGCCGAGCGAATGCCGAATCAAGCCCTTCACGGAATGGCTCGATCCACGGGAAGATGATTTCTCCACGCATGGGGTTAAAGTATGGGCTACCGGTGCCGAACTGTTGCTGTTGCTGCTGTCCTGGGAGTGCACCCTGACCGGGCATGAAGCCCGCGCCAGCTTGTTGTTGTGCTGGTGGGGCGCCGCCAGTAAAATCGAACAATCCATCTCCCGGCGGTTGCCCGGTGGCGTTATTGACACGGTCCACACCGAGTGCAGTAACGAGTTTATCGGATGTGCCTTCGAGAATGTCGGTCGAGTCGTTATTGGTACGCAGGTAGTAGATGTCTATCCGTGCGTCTTGGGTAGAGGCGTTTGTTGCGTTGATGAAATAGATGTTGCGCATCTGCCGTGCCCAGAGATTAACAAATCCCGGTTGGAGATTGGGGCGGTAGATGAGCTTCAAGATGAGTGTGTCGCCGTCTTTGGCGGTTGCTGAGAGCGTGCCGTGATAGAGGTCGTCTTCTTTGTCAGGTGTGTTGCCCTCGGTGCGATAGGCGACGGCGTATGTGCGATCACGCCGGAATCCCCAAATATCGAGCGTCCCGAGATTGGGATTGAACGTAAAGCGCGACGGGTCGAGTCGCACGAAACGGCCACGTTCAATTTTGCCTTGTTCGATGCGAATCGATGAGCTTTTCATTGCGGCTGGATAACGTTCTCCCTGCGCAAAACGGATTGGGGAAAGCGTGTCGTAGGCAATTACTTCGATACCACCGACAGCTTGGTCGCGAACATCAGCAGTGCTTTCGTATACCTCAATTTCCTTGACCAGAAGTGATCCTGCTGGTACCGGTACGGGGGTTGAGAGCTGCCAGTACTGCCGGTAGAGATGCTTGTACGCTGTGTCGAGGAAGTAGTGGTTCTCAGCGTAGTCGTAGGCGCGCAGAACAAAACGGGTTCGTGCGCTGCCACTATTTGCGCGAAGCACGCGGCGTTCCGCGCGCCGCTGCGAGCCGATCGTTTTCAGGTAGAGTGGACCAAACTGGAAATCCGCCCGTGCGCCAAACAGTGCTTGCGACCCGCTGATGAATGCGCTTGTGGTCGGCATCTGTACATTTCCAAGCTCGACCAGCTTGACAATGTCGTCATCATAGCCTTCGTAGCCGATCTTGAAGCGATTGTCGAAGTCGAACTGCCGCATCGTATTCCAGTCCGTGCCAAGGCGGAATTTGTCACCGATGCGTGCGCTGACGTTGAGCTGAATATTCTGAGAAAACAGTGGTGCTGATTGGCTCTGCCCGAACGCGCTCGATGCGCCCAGATTCTGTGAGTCCCATCGCCAGCCAGCGCGGAGATTGACTTCGCCATTGACCGTAATGCTAATCTCTGGCTTGCCGAAAATTGTCGTCAACGGGTTGGGAGGAAGCGGGATCGAAATACCTGATGATTGTGCCAGTAGCTTTGCGAGATTGCCGCCGCTGAGCGCGCGCTTGAGATCATAACTGGTTGAGAGCGAATCCCACAACTGCCGGCTCGTCTGCCGTCGGCGTTCGGTAAGGTAGGAATCGAGCTCGACATACCGCGGGAGTGAAACATCAGTACCACTTACCTGTTCACGTATCGCAACAGTTCCGCTGGAGTCGAGTTGCTGAAGGATCTCCAGTCCGCTCGGACGCCGGCGACGCATGCCGGATGGCTCTGTGTACCGAATCGGTGTACGTCCGACCGAGCGAAGGCTGTCGGTTGTCGGTGTTGCCCACGCGCACAACGTGCCAAACGAACCGAAAGCGATAACCACGCCGACGGTACATACCGCCATCGCTACCACAGAGGTAGCTGTGCGAACCTGCAATGGAACCGACATATTCACTGATGAACTGCTCACAAGCCAGCATGACACCCCTCCGCTACTCGGTGCAATCGAGCAGCGGAAGCGCCTTCGCGTTTTACTAAGCGGGTAGCACTCAGCGACGTGGATGCGTTACATCTGGTTGTACTTGCTCAGCTGCGCTCCAAAAATACGGTATGCACTCTGTGCCTCGTAGAGTTCCTCACGATGGTACGTGACAATGTATGGCGACGAATTCTGCGAAGCTGTGTTGTACACTCGGTGCGATGTCTCCCGTATTTTCGCCCGCACGTGTTCAGAATGAGCCGCAGGTTCCTGTAACGGCTGACCTTCGATGTGTGCAACCACTGGATGGACAATGACGAAGCCTCTGATTGCGACGCTCGTATTGACGCTGTTGGTGGTGTGGACCGAGCTCTACGCACAACATAATGACGTTTTGCCATGGCGATCGTCGAGCAGAACGGTTATGCCACTGGGACAGTGGCAACGTTCCCTCGATGGTGGGCGTTCATGGGAAACCGTTACGCTCCCTCGACTTGACAATAGTGCCAATAGTGACCGTATTGTCTATCGCAAAGCGGTTGTACTGGATAGCCCTGCCATTCAGCGTGCGTGGCGATTATACTTTGGTGGCGTATGTGATGTTGTCGAGATAAGCGTTAACGGGCAGTATGTGGGTCGGTATTTCAGTGGGCAAGTTCCGTTCGGTGTCGCTCTCCCGTCGCGGTCTCTGCGTGCCGGACGGAATACCATCGAGTTAACTGCGGCTGCTGCGTCTGACGATGCGGTGCTTCAACGGCGCTTGCAATGGCATGCACCGGAACGACCGATCGGCATTGTTCGTCCTGTTGTGTTAGTCGGGAGTGCATCGGCGTACATCGAGCGAGTAGCGGTCGAACACCGGGCCGGGGATGGAACTGTCGAAATTCTGCGAGCGAGCGCATCGGTGGCATCTCAGTATCGTAGTGTGTTCCAGCCGCTTGTGCTCCGTGTGTCGTTGCTACTTGATGGAACGGCAGTAGCTGTTTCCGAACAAAGTATCACACCGATCCCTGAACGGAGTATTCCGGTAACGGCCGAGCTGCGTGTTCCAGCGCCGCAACGCTGGTCCTTACAATCGCCGAAGCTCTATCAGCTGCGATGGGAATTGCTTGCCGGCGGGGCAGTACTCGATGATCAAAGCCAAACCGTTGCGTTTCGTCGTATCGAGCCGAGGCGACAACCGAACGCATTGTTCTCGCTCGATGGACAGCCGATTGCAATCCGCGGTGTGCAGTATGTCGATCACTGGCGGCTTGCTTCAGACGGAACACTTCAGGCGCCCGATTACGAACGCCAGGTGCAATTGCTACAGCAGCTTGGTGTCAATCTGGTGTACTGTGCGTGGCTGGTGCCGTCGTTTCGCTTCCTCGATGCCTGTGATCGTGCCGGTATCATGGTTCTGCTCGACTTGCCCAGTGGGGACATTCCCGAACAATATTTTGCCACAGAAGAATTGCGCACACGAATGTACAACACTGCTGTGCGTATGCGCGATGCTTTTGGCAGTCGCCCGTGCGTTGTTGGATGTGTGCTTGTGTCGAATGCCGTACTGGGTGATGCGGCGGTTGCGGATTTTGTTGCCACGCTTTCGCCGATCATTCGTGAGCAAGGGCTTCTTCGTGTTGGTATCATTCCAGCTGGACATACCGTACCGGAGAGTTTGGCTCTCGATGCGCTGCTCATCAGCGATCAGCTCTATGCACACCGACGTGACGATTTTGAACGACGCCTGGAACATACGATGAGCTCCTTGCGGCTCCCGTGGGTGCTACTGGGCGGTGCACTTGTACAGCCTTGGAATCGAAACGGCTATGCTGACCCACTATCCGTCGAAGCACAAGCTGAATACGTTGCGCGCCTCTACCGTCTGACATCAAGGGTGAATGCTGCAGGGCTTGTTGTCCGCTCCTTGACTGACTACCGTACAGCGTATCCTGTTTTGACAACAAATACGCCTGAACGCACAATGTGCTACGAAGGACTGCTGGACAGTTCTTTCCAACGCCGGCTGGCATTCGAGATGCTCGCTGCACTTACCACTAACGAGCCGGAGCCACTGTTGCAAGCTGGGACATACGATTCCGGGACGCCATATACATTTCTGGCTGGCGGTCTTGCCGGTGTTCTGCTCTTTTTTGCGTTGATCAATCAATCTCGACGATTTCGGGAGTATCTTCTGCGCGCGTTTCTGCACCCGCACAACTTTTTCATGGACATCCGTGACCAACGCATCATGCTGCAGGGGCAAACGCTGCTATTGGCACTGATTATTGCGCTGACCTATGCACTCGTACTCGGAACGCTTCTTTATGTGACGCGCTTTGATCCAGCAGCCGACTATCTGAGTAACCTACTGACGCTGTCGGTATCAGGCAAGTCGCTCTACATTCAATTGGCATGGTCACCAGAATTAGCAGTGACAGTGGTTGTGTTGGTTGTGCTTGTCAAAATTGTCGCTGTTGCTGTAATACTCCGGGGCATTGCTGCAATCGCTCAGCGGTCGGTGTTTTTTGCTGACGCTCTCACGATGGTTGTTTGGGCACTTGTCCCGATTGTTTTGTTCTTGCCTTTGGCGGCAGTACTGTTCCGTCTGTTGGGGATGACCCCACCGCTGGTGTGGTTCGTGTTGCTTGCTGCAGTAACGCTATGGGGTATTGTGCGATTGTTGCGCGCTGTGGCGATTGTCTTCGAAGCATCACCGCTTGTAGTTTATCCAGTTGGTGCTGGAAGCATTCTCGCTCTGGCTGGGATCGTTCTTGGAATTCTGCAGATCAAAACGGCGCTGGTTAGCTATGTGGGGCATTTTACGGCACTCTTTTTCCCGTAAAATGCGCGTGGTAATTGTGCGTTTTTTCCGTCGGTTGAATACATGTCGCGATGTGCCATGAATACTCTCCACTCGCGTGCACCGACCTCAATGCGTGCCCAGTTAGATTTGAGTGAGCGTGAACAGATCATTTTGCGTGCGATTGTCCAGACATACGTGCTGCGCGCTGCGCCGATTGGTTCGCATATGTTGGCGCGAATGCTTGCGCGGACGTTGGGGCTATCGCCTGCGACAATCCGGAATGTGATGGCCGATTTAGAGGATCGTGGCTACATCACCCATCCACATACCTCTGCTGGTCGAATCCCAACAGACAAGGGGTACCGGCTCTATGTGGACTACCTGATGCAGCAAGGACACCTTAGTCAGCGCGAGGAAGAAACGCTTCGTGCTAATCTTGCTAGTGTCAGCGGTGAAATCGCGTTACGGACAGCCTCCCGCATCTTAGGTGAGCTGTCGCATTTACTCGGTGTAGCACAGCTACCGAGTCTGCGCGACCTGGTTGTACGGCGTGTCGAACTTGTGCCGCTTTCGTCCCAACGGTTTGCCGTCGTCGTTGACCTCGATTCCGACGTCGTCCGCACCATCACCCTTGAAATCGATGTAGATATTGACGTAGGATATCTCCAGCGGCTATCGCAATTGCTCAACGAGAGGCTATCGGGCCGCACACTCGATTTTGTACGCCAAAACTTCACCGTGCTTATGCGCGATCGGATGAGTCACCCCATCCTCCGTGTTTTTGCGGATTCAATAGACGTCCTATTTGCCCAGCACGAAAGTCAACGCATCTTTCTCGCCGGTGCACAACAGTTGGTGCAACAGCCGGAATTCTCGTCGCCAGATCGCTTCCGTGCCGTCATTGAATTGCTCGAAAACGAGGAGATGATTATTCACCTGCTCGAGAGCACTGCCGACATGTCTCCCTGCGGCGTGCAGGTTATGATTGGCTCCGAACTCGGTGATCGGCAGCTGACAGATTATGCGCTCATTTCAACGCGGTACCGCATTGGCTCGGCGACGTATGCCATCGGTGTGGTCGGACCTAAGCGTATGAACTATGCCAAGATGATGGCGCTCGTGGGCGAGGTGGCATCGTTGTTGGCAGGTCAACACTATGACCACCACTCCAGTACGCAGCAATGACGCGGGTGCGAGTGGAGTGGCTCACAAAACAGTTCGGCAACATTACGGCAATCCGTCAATTGACACTTACGGTTGAACCGGGGGAGTTTCTTGTTGTCGTTGGACCCTCCGGATGTGGGAAAAGCACATTGCTCCGTGTCATTGCTGGTTTGGAGCACGCCACAAGTGGTGAAATTTACTTTGACGATGAGCCTATTTCCGCTCGTCCACCGCAAGAACGCGACGTGGGAATGGTTTTCCAGAACTACGCACTCTATCCGCACATGACAGTTGCAGAGAATCTGGCCTTCCCGCTCCGGGTACGGAAAGTGTCGAGAGTTGAGCGCGACGGCCGCATCCGCCACATTGCAGCAATGCTTGGTTTGGAGAAATTACTCGACCGGCTGCCCAAGCAGTTGTCTGGCGGTCAGCAACAACGTGTCGCCGTCGGTCGGGCACTGGTACGCTCACCACGTGTATTTCTTTTCGATGAACCGCTATCAAATCTCGATACGAACCTGCGCGCGGAAATGCGTATGGAGCTTGCAGCACTGCAGCGCCAAGTCGGGATCACGACACTGTACGTTACACACGATCACACCGAGGCAATGACAATGGGCGATCGGCTTGCCATCCTACGCGGCGGGGAACTTGTCCAGGTTGGCACACCACAGCAGCTCTATAGCGACCCGGAGGACTTGTTCGTCGCGTCGTTTTTAGGTATGCCTGCAATCAACACAATCGACGGCGTGCTGCAGCATACTGGGGTCCAGATAGTCGTTGCGTGTGATGGGTTTGCGATCGGCCTCGAGGGTCTGCTGGAGAAACACTGGTTGGGACAGGCTGTGACGGTAGCGGTTCGTCCAGAACATATCCATCGAGTACCCGAGGGCGATGCAGATATGCACGGCATCGTCGAAATGGTCGAGTTCGTCGGTCATGAACAGCTTGTGCGGGTTCGCATCGGTGGTACACTCTTGACAATGCGTTTATCGACGGCCGACGCAGTCAGAGTGGGCGAAGTTGTCGGAGTTCGATTTGATCGGTGTCATCTGTTGCTCTTCAATAGTAGCGGCAAGCGGATCCGGTAGTCGAACATGGATCACTCGACGGTGCATACCTTATGCACGCTGCACGATAGCAACTCCCACCAGTGCGATCGAACCGCCTATCCAGAATTCCAGCGGTGGCAACTCCCCGAATACAAGCCAAGCTAATATGACCGTTAGTACCGGTTGGAGGTTGTTGAAGACCGCCAAGCGACCGGCTTCCATACGTCGCAGTAACATGTACCACAACGCCCAGCCAACGCCGCTGGTGACAATGCCCAAATACGCGATTTCAATCCACTGCTTAGTGCTAATCGCCACTGGAGAAAGTATGCCGCCTGCTCCTAAAAAAGCTACCGGCACAAATAACACCAATCCCCACAGCATCCCGATCGCCGTTGTTGGAATCGCTCCGTAGCGCTGCACGAGTGGGCGTCCCCAGACAGTGTAAAGCGACCACGCAAAACTCGCTGCCAGTTCCATGATGTTACCCAATGCTGCATCCGCACCAAATCGTGCCCCCCGACCAAATGCGACGACCGCTGCACCCGCAACTGCTAACAGAATGCCAATCATTGCCGATAGAGAAAATCGCTCGCCAAGAAGCAACCGTGCCAGCACAAGTACGAACACCGGCGAGAGTGCAAATGCAAGTGCTGCATTTGGTGCTGTTGTGTAATGTAACCCTGCCACAAAGAGGTACTGATTGAGCGGCATGTTGACCAATCCTAACACAGCAAAGCGCCATAAGTCTTCTCGCTTGATTGCAAGTTTCGGTACGCGATGGCGCCGCAGCACAATCCACACGGTATATACGAGCACCGAGAAGATACCGCGGTAGAGCACTACAGTTGTTGCTGGCAGCACCGTTGCTACTGAGCGCGCGACCACGTGCGTGCTGGATGCTACCGTTTGTTGAATTGCTACCCAAAGGTACAGATTCATCATGGAGGGTCCGGTGCGTGTGCTGCGAAAATGCTGGTGAAATGTCCTACTAATGCAGACCGTATCTTTGTGACATCAACGTTTCCGCTAAAGCAACACATGAAAAGTATGACAGCGCTCAGCACGGCAACGCTGAGCGAGCATGGTATTCGTGCCACGGTTGAAGTTCGTACTGTCAATGGACGGTATCTGGAAATCACTTGTCGTCTTCCCAAACAGCTTTCGCACAAAGAAATCGAATTGCGTGAGCTTGTCCGAGCAACTGTTCAGCGCGGGACTGTCCAAGTTACTGTCAAGACCGAAAGCGATGCAGCCTTGGCGATTACGCTTAGTCCCGAGCGGGTTGAGGCATACTGGACTCACCTGGAAAAGCTTCGCAAAAAGTTGAAGATCTCCGAACCCCCATCACTTGGTGACATCCTGCGTATACCGGATGTGTACATCACCGACGATACTGCAGCACTCGAGCGTGCCGAGCAAGAATGGAAGGTCGTCGCCAAAGCGATTCGTGCTGCGCTGTCGAGTTTGGATACGATGCGTAAAAACGAAGGCAAAGAATTAGCGCGTGATATTCGTGTTCGGATGAAAGCTCTCGAAGAGCGTCTCGACCGCATCGAGCAACGCAGTATGCAGCGAGTACCGGAAGAACGGGAGCGACTGCGCGCTCGGGTGGCGCAGTTGTTCGAATCAGATGAGATTGACGAGCAGCGGCTCCAACTGGAAATCCTTTTGCTTGCTGATAAGCTCGACTGTTCAGAGGAAATCGTTCGCTTGCGCAGTCATATCAAGTTTTTCGGCGAGGCACTCAAGAGCACTGAACCAGTAGGGAGACAGCTGACCTTCCTGCTACAAGAAATGCACCGTGAAATCAACACGATTGGCTCGAAAGCCAACGACGCTGAGGTCAGTCAGCATGTCGTCTTTGTCAAAGAAGAGCTCGAGCGCATTCGCGAACAAGTTCAGAACATCGAGTGATGCGGCCGCGGCGACTGATCGTGCTTTCGGCACCGAGCGGAGCTGGCAAGACGACGGTTGCGCGATACCTGCTGGAAACAATTCCAGGTGCAGTGTTTTCAGTGTCTGCAACGACGCGACCGCGCCGCAACGGGGAAGTCGATGGACAAGATTATCATTTCCTCCGTCACGAAGAATTTCAACGCTGCATCGAACGCGGCGAGTTGGTCGAATATGAAGAAATTTTCGGTAATTATTACGGCACCCTCCGTTCAGCAACCCAGAAGGCTCTTGCCGATGGGAAAGTGATGATTTTTGATGTTGATGTCAAAGGAGCTCTCTCTCTAAAACGAGCATTCCCAGATGATACTTTCCTGCTTTTCATTGCGCCGCCATCGTTAGATGAACTCGAACACCGGCTACGTCATCGTGGCACCGAAACGGAAGAACAAATTCAGCGACGGCTGGCACGTGCAGCACTCGAGCTGAGCTATCGCGATCAGTTCGATGCTGTGATTGTCAATGACGACTTACCAACTACGCTTACCCGCGCTCGTGACCTTGTCGAGCATGCGATAGCAGGGGCGTGCTAGGTTCGATAGCGTTTTTGGTTCATAGCAGACCAACAACTGTGCGCCATGTATCTGCTATCTTGCTCAGAGTACCCCTCCAACATTCAGAAAAGGCACGCCGTACAACTTGCACAGTAGCTGATACAGACAGGTACTGTGCATGATGGCGAAATAGCCACCTGATCATATCCTCAAACCATATGAACTGAATTCATAAACACTTCCTATCACGCTGCTTAATCCTTATAGCGTTGGCGGGAATATTGTTAGGTGTACTTCTTTTCCTGTCGCCGTATAAAGAGTAACACCAACCAACCCGAACTTGTGATTGCCATGAATAACAGCTCGATCTATAATGTTGGGGAATGGATTGTTTTCGGCAGTCTGCTCGACATCAATTGTTTTGATTAGCCAAAATCCAATGGGATAGTCGTCGGTAGTTGACTTACGAATAACACGCCGTGTAATCTTGATACCGTCGTCATCTGTAAACGTTATTTGATCACCAACGTTCCAACTATACTTAACAAGAGCGCGGGGACGCGACAGATCGCCTTTGCTTGAAAAAAATTCTGCAATACCATCTGAAGTGATTTTTGCCTTCGCTTCGACGGTGACAACCCAATCGTTTCTATTTGTTGTGTCAAGTGTTGCACCAGCCTTCCGCACATAATATTCTATTGCAGCTTGTTTTAGCGACCGTGGAAGTGCTTGGAGACCCAGTAATGAATCCAACAATGCTATTCCCACCGAATCAATGTGGTAACGTCCGCGAAAAGTGACTATTCCACCCTCACGTTGAATAATAACCGTTGTGTCTTTTATGTGTTCACTCACAACGTCGCTTCCACCGATCTCAACAAATGTGGAAAACTCGTTGCCGACTTCTGTTAGATCGAGATCACCGGAGCCACCAACGTCATAAGGATCTGTGCTTGATTGACAAGATGCGACCCAAATACCTGCAGCCATCAGTGCCGCAGTTGTTGCGACAAGGTATACTACTCTGTGTTGCATGGGAGTCTCTCTAAAAAAATGTATATCCTTAGTTTATAAAACGACCTATAAATCTTTTTATTGTTGTCATACCCTATCGACAATAGAGTATGGTATGGTACCGATTCCTTTTAAGGAAGACTGTGCATCGTTCGACCCGTCCACGCCCGTGAATTTCTACTGTTGAACCTGCTGCATGTGCAAGAGCGAAGGCAGTGCGGATAGCCATACCGACTAATGGTAATGCACGCAGTGTATCCAGAGGTGCAGTTCGGATGCGAACATGATCGCCGCGCCGAAGAAACCTTCCAGCAGCTGGCTCTTGTTCGACGACGATGTCGCCATTAGATAGATGGGTGCCCTCGACACCAAGCCCGATGCTGTGCATGATTCCCGTTGCCTCGTCGGGTGTCATCCCACGTACATCCGGAACAATCACACTGTCGCGTCCTGCTGAGGTGGTACCCGATGAGATTCCCAGTCGATACTCAAGTGCCAACCGAGGAATGTTGAGCATCGCAGCAATAATACGCCGAAACAGTGGCGCTGCTGTGCTACCACCGTAGATGTCGGTGCGCGGACGATCGAGCATGACAACCATGACAAGTTCAGGTTGGTCTGCAGGAACCATGCCGATAAACGATGCAGTGTAATCGCGCTTTGAGTAACTCCCCTCTACCCACTGTTGGGCGGTACCCGTTTTCCCAGCAATTGGGATGCCTTCGATGTGTGCGTTGATTCCTGTACCGCGCTCGACGACTGTGCGGAGCATCGTGCGAATCATGCGGGAAACCTCGGGCGATACAACACGCCGAATGCGTTGTGGCTGCGCTTGATAGAGCGTTTCACCATCACTGGAGGTGATCTGTCTCACAAGCGAAGGTTGCATGAGGACGCCATCGTTGGCTATTGCTGCGTAGGCGCATGCCAGTTGGAGCGGTGTACATGCGACGCCATAGCCGAATCCCATAAAAAGCACGTCGCTTGCATCAAGTTGGCGCGGTAGTTTGAGCATGCCACGTGCTTCGCCCGGCAATTCAATGTCAGTGCGAGTCCCGAAGCCAAAATCGCGTGCATACCGGTACAGTGTCCGCTTTCCAAGTTGTGTCGCGAGCTCAGCAAAGACAATGTTGCTCGAATGAGTAAGTGCATCGGTCAGCGTGCACCAACCGAGTGGTTCGTGATCTGTGATTGTGCGTCCGTCAGCGAGACGCAATTGCCCACTATGTCCGTCGTAGAGCTGCTCTGGCGTAGTGCGTCGCTCGGCAATCGCTGCAGCAGCGACGATTGGCTTGAATGTCGAACCAGGCTCGTACATGTCGGTAATCGCGTGCAAGCGCAGTGCGTCGGCACCGGAGCGGTGTTGATGCGAAAACGCTGGCTGCTGTGCGCACGCGATGATTTCGCCAGTCGATGGATGAAGAGCAACAACGATACCGGCAGCTGCTCCTGTTTGTGCAACGCTACGTGCCAGTTCCTGCTCGACGAGCTGCTGTACTTCTGCATCGATCGTCAGTTCGAGTGAGGCTCCCGGTCGATCTGTTGTGCCAGGGTCGCTCACTAATGGACGCAAGCGTCCACGTCCAATACGTTCCATGATCCGTTCACCGCTGGTGCCTTGTAGAAGCGAGTCGTACTCCAACTCAATGCCGGCAATGCCATGACCGTCGAGATCGGTGGTACCAATAACCTGTGCTGCCAACGAATCGAGCACATATGCACGTTGCATCTCGCGAATGCGGATGAGACCAGGATCACCGAGCGAGTCAAGCCGAGCTGCTATATCCAGAGGTATCCCACGTACCAGCCATACGAAGTTCCGATCACGTGCAACCGCAATACGAGCCATAAGCTGTTCAGAGTTGGCAAGCCCCAGTCGTGCGAGAGTTTCGACGATTGCCCGCGTCGAACGTGCCATTTTGGGATCGAGCGCAAACGATATAGTGGCAACGCTCGTTGCCAGAACGGTGCCGTTGCGGTCTCTGATGATGCCGCGTTCGCCACTAATCCGGATGCGTGCGCGATACTGTTGCTCGCCGAGAGCAAGCCATCGCTGCCGCTCGAATACTTGTACAGTCGTAAGCCTAATCAGGATCGCCAGAGCAGCCAGCAGCATCACGCTGACAATGAGGCGTCGCCGCCAGCGGAGCGATTGCGGTTGGTACGAAATCAGATGCTCAATGCTCATTTTGCCCCCATCCGGACCACAAGAGGTGGACGATCCGGCTCAGCCAGACCGAGTTTCTGGTGAGCAATCCGGCATACTCGCTCTGCCGATTCCAGGCGAGCGATCACAATGCGTTCTTGCCGCGACATTCCCTGCAGCGAGTCGAGTACACGCTGCTTCTGCTCGATCGTCTCCAGCAGACGATTAATCCGAATGACGTTACTTACTTGCCACAGAACGAGCATTACCACGCTGAGTGTAGCAATAGTAAAAAGTACCGTGCGGCGATTCATGGAAATCTATGGTGGAGTTATGCTGCACATGCAAAATACAACTACCTCTTTTTTGCTACGAGTGGTGCGTAATTTCGCGTTGGCGGATGTTTCACCATCGCGCGTGACAGCATGGCACTCTACGTCTCGAACAAGGACGAAACTGTCCGACTGTTCAAGAATCCCATCCTCGAATACTTTTCGCACATTCACCCAGCAACGCCAGTGGTTGTGTATGTGCCCGTTGTCGTGTGGATGCTTTACCGTTCGGCGGTGGTGTTGACGTGGTACGAAGTCGTCACGAGTGCCATTGCGGGTGTATTCGGCTGGACACTGTTCGAGTACATTTTCCATCGTTTTGTTTTTCACTACGAGCCGAAGAGCGAACTAGGGAAAAAGCTACATTTTCTGGTGCACGGTGTTCACCATGACTATCCGCGGGATCGGACGCGGCTGGTAATGCCCCTTCTGGTAAGCGTTCCGCTGGCGGCGCTGCTCTATGTTGTTTATGGGCTGGTATGGCCGGCGGGTTGGCACGAGGGATTTTTCGCGGGTTTTGTTGCTGGGTATGTTGCTTACGACTCGATTCATTACATGACGCACCACTGGCAGATGCGTGGACGGATTGGGCATTTCCTGAAAGCCTACCACATGAAGCATCACTACGTTGATCCCAAGTCTGCCTTTGGGGTGAGTAATCCACTGTGGGATTATGTGTTCGGTACGACACCGAAACGAAAGCGTCCGATCGAGGTAACGACTGATGCACACTGATCCACAGCGTTGGCGTCTGAAACGGCTGCGTGCGATAATGCGCGCGGCGGGGGTAGATGCTGCTCTGCTTACCCACTTGCCGACGGTACGGTATTTGACACGCTTTTCTGGGTCGAACGGAACGCTGTTAGTTCTGCAGCGTAGCGTGCACTTTTTTACTGATGACCGCTATACCGAGCAAATCAAAACAGAACTTGCGCCGCTACCGAACATGCGGACGCACATCACGCGCGAGGTCTTAGCGCAAATTGGTGCACTCTGTGCACAATCCGGTATTACTGCACTGGGCTATGATCCGGCGGCAGTGACAGTCGCTCAGCATGTAGCATTGCGGCGTGCTGCCCACGGTATTGTGCTCCGTTCTTTGCCACCACTTGACGAACTGCGGATGATCAAATTCCCCGACGAGCTGGATGCAATGCGTCGGGCAGCGCAGATTGCCAGCAGCGTGTATCAAGACGTGCTCGCTGAAATTCATCCTCGTATGACTGAGCAAGAGATTGCTGCTGAGTTGTCGTATCGTGCTCGCCTCAAAGGCTCCGAAGGGGATGCATTCGAAATCATCGTCGTTGCTGGCGAGCACGGTGCGTTCGTGCACGGTCGCGCAACTGATCGTCGCTTGCGCAGAGGAGATGTTGTCACGGTAGATTTTGGCTGTCGTGTCGGTGGTTTCCATAGCGACATGACGCGTACGTTTGTGCTCGGCAAACCGTCTGCACAGGTTCGCCGGGCATGGGAAACGCTCCGCGCTGCGCATTCACGTGCGCTCGAGGTACTCTGCGCAGGTGTTCGCGCTGCCGAAGTTGATCGTGCTGCCCGCCAGGTGATTGATAATGCTGGATACGGTGAATACTTCCGCCACTCGCTCGGACATGGTCTGGGATTAGAAGTTCACGAACCACCCGCCATCTCGTCTCGAAACACCGATGGAGTAATTCCTGCTGGCTGCGTTGTCACGATCGAACCAGGCATTTATATCCCCGGGCGCTTCGGGATGCGACTGGAAGATGATGTCTATGTCGGCAGCGATAGTATTGAGTTGTTGACGACCGCTCCACGCGAACTGACGGTGCTCTAAGAACCACGAAATGCTCGCAAGAAGTATGTCACGCTCAGTAGTGCATACCGCTGCAGCACGATAGTTTGCGTGTCTTCCACATAGCCACTGCCAACGTTTCGATTGATTGAATTGTTTCGGTTGAGTAGGTCGAACACCGATAACCGTACCTCGCCACGTCCATCGAGGAACCGCTTCCCGACGCCAATGTTGAGGAGCGGTACCGCGACGTTGTAACCAGCTGACAGACCGGTGGTGGCGACGTAATTGAATTCGGCATTAAACACCCACCCATCGAGCAGTACCGATGAATCGCTGGTGATATAAGTTGCGCGTGCGAGTATCGTCGTTGTTGTAAAACGCTGGTCAAGCTGACGCTGCAGTGTGTTTTGCACTGTGCTCCAGGCAATGCGACCGCTAACGGTGAAATCGAAATTCTCGCTGATGTTACTTGTCAAACTTGCGCCGGGCGTGACTGTGAGCCAATTGGCAATGTTTTCTGCTCCGTTGATCAGGCTTGGATCCCGCATGTAGCTCAGCCCCAGCGAACTGCTCGCATTGAGCTTGATGCCGATGGGGGAAATCGGTCGGCTATAAAGGATAAATGCTGTTGCGTTCCAGTATCCATCAAGGTTGATCGGTCGGACAAGTTGCGTTCCTGCTGGTAACGGTTGCTGAATGCTTCCATTGGCAAGGTTGAGCGCGACGGTAGTATCCCGTGTTGCAATGGTTGTGGAGTTTGCGATGCGCTGCTGCGTCAGATTCGCACCGAGCGAAACAAAAAACGACGATGCGGTCGTCAGTTCGAACATACCATAGGTCAGCCACAGTGAGTGAGTGTACTCTTGTGCTAATCGTGTATTGCCGATCGAAAGCTGCAGCGGGTTGGTGTTGTCAATCGCTTCTTGTAGCTGTGATGGAGTCGGTAGATTCGTTCGTGTGGCATACCAGGTACGAAAGAAGCTTGTCATCGTCGGGCGGGTAGTGACTGATATGGTCGGTAGCATAGTAGAAAATGTGCGTCGCACCGCAACAGTGTCCGTTGTGTTTGCCGTGCCGTTGGTAACGGCACTGTGTTGATCAACATCGAACCCGATTCGCTGGTAGTCGGCGCCGAGTTCGATATTCCACACGCCTACACCCCCTGGCTGCATCATTCGACGCATACCGCGTGGTGCAAAGTTTCCCATGAGGCCCTCCATCAATCGCGTAGCGCTCGATGTGTCGGGCGAACCAACGATGAGTTTGTACCGCACACTGGGGCGATGCTCCAGTGCTGCACTGGTAGTATGCCATTCAGCAGCTATCGCATCGGTGCCCATTGGCTGTGACCACGTCCGATCGTACTGTGTCGTTGTGCGTGAGAGAGTGTATCCAAGTTGAAGCTGATGACGCTCAGCGAGCGGCTCGGTGTAAAGAAGATTAGCGCTTAGTGTGCGCTGGCGTCCATTCTGTGGCTGCTCGGTTCGGATCGAATCTTGGCGTGATGCACCGTCGAAATACTGGTTGAGCGAGTTAGTTGTCGGGATGTTGTCCGACGTGTTCTCGTTCCACTGCAGTCGCGTCGAGAGTGTCCGCCCCTCCGTTACAAAACGCCGGCGGTAGAGCAACTCGGAGTTGCTTGAAAAGCCACTGGCATTGGTAGTGGTGCGCGTTGTCAGTTGATTAAGCAAGCGCTCTTGAGCACTCGTTTTTGTCTCTACCTGTAAGATACGATCGCTCGATTGCCAGGTCAGGCGTGGTGTGAGCAGAATTGTGTTCATCGAATCGAGCGTAACATCTGCCCGGATGTTCAAGCGGTGGTTTAGATTGTCGGTTGTTGTGGTGCTGCGTTGTATGTTACGCTGTCCAAGACTGTCGGCAAGGAAGTATTGCCGGTCGAGCGACTGGTTGGCATCTGTTATCGAGCTGTTGAGAAAGTAGCTTGCTGTAAGATCAAGCCACGAGCCGATTTCATTTGAGTAATTGATTGCTGCTGCATTGCTTCGGGTGATGCCATCGGTTGGGGTGATCATAAAATTCTGGATGAATCCTGGTCCGTCTCCGCCCGGACGACTGCTGGAACGCACGCTCTGACGCATTGCCCCAAAAGCGCTTCCCATCATACGCATGAAGGGATTGCCACCACCGAACATGCCAACGATGTCTTCGATGGCGAAGTTTTGCTGATTGACGTTGTTGCTCATAGCCAGCACCGAGAGCCGCTGGTCCCCGCCCCAGTAGTTGACGTTAGCGCCAGCGGTATAGCGGTTGTTTTCGCCGTAGCCAGCGTAGAGTTTGCCGAACTGCCCGTTGCGCCGGTCGGCGCGCGTGACCAAATTGATCGTTTTGATGCGCTCGCCGTCGTCGAAACGAGTAAATTGTGCTTGGTCGCTCATTTGGTCGTACACCTGCACTCGTTCGATGATTTCTGCCGGTAGCGCGCGCAGTGTTGCCATCGGATCTTGACCGAAGAACGGTTTTCCATCTACCAGTACGCGCTGAACGGTTTGCCCTTGGGCGCGAACTTGTCCGCTTTCGATTTCGACACCGGGTAACTTCGTAACCAGTTTATCTGCATCCGCATTGCGTTCGGTCTTGAATTGGCTGGCATTGTATTCGAGCGTGTCGCCTTTCACCTCAATGCGTGGTGCTGCTCCCTCAACAACAATGTCGCGTGCTTGTACACTCGATAGGCGCAATAGTATTGTGCCGAGCCGGATTGTATCATGGCTACGCACCCGCACAGGACGAGCGGTACTGTCGTATCCGATCGAGCGGATGCGAAGAATATAGAATCCTTCGCTGACGTCGAGTGCAAATCTGCCCGCACGATCGGTCACAGAACCGCTGATCAGCGTCCCCTCCGGACGGTGTGCTGCAACGGTCGCACCAAGAATCGGTGTGCCAGTGCTGCTATCGGCGACGATACCAACAATAACTTGTGCCGGTGCGACGGGGGGAAAAAATGCTGCAAAAAGTGCAACCCAAACAAACCAGCGATGGAGCATACAAAAACAAAAGCGATTGAACCGGAATAATCTGATGCTTTGACAGCACTGGTGCTAAAAACGTTGAATGCTGGTGAATGTTTCACCGCTGGCATGCACGCTGCGTGCACAGCATTCGTCTATGTGCATAGTTTCATCAATACGGAGCATTCCAATGGCATCACTTGCGGATATGATCACCGGTCCCAAACCAGTGCTCGTCGATTTCTCTGCCGACTGGTGCGGACCGTGTCAGATGCTCAAGCCGGAATTGAAAAAGCTTGCCCGCATGATGAGCGATCGGCTGACGATTGTGACTGTTGATGTAGATAATCCGAAAAATCAAACGTTTGCCCAATCGCAAGGGGTGCGCAGTGTGCCTACGCTTGTACTGTTCTACCGCGGTAAACCTGTATGGCGGTTGTCGGGCTATCGATCGGCAGAAGAATTAACACGCCAGATCGAGCCGCTGCTCGAGCCGATTGATACTGAGTCTCAATGGTAAATGCTTCCAACGGCTGCAGCGACTGCTTCCCAGTCCACTCCCGGAGCCAGAGCGGTACGCTCCAGGTGTGTCGCCATCGAAGGCAGTGGAACCCATAGCTGGTAGCGCCTGCCGAACAGAAGCTGTTGCCAGCCGTAGAGCCACGCTTTGACGATAATAGCTGCTTCAAGTCTGCTGGAAACAGCACTCCGTAGTGCCTTGCTTGGAGAGCGGACGGTGTACTTTGTCAATGCCAGCCACATGCTTGCATCAAAATTGCCACGCTGGTAGGTGCGAAAAACTTTTGCTACCTGCTGCAAGATGGAACGTCTCGTTAGAAAGGTCAAGCAAGTGGAGCCAGCAGTGCGCCAGTGGTAGCCGCCGTGAGAACGAATCTCGGGACACTTGCGATGCAGCACAAGTTTGTAGTAGTCGGGGTAGTCGTAGGGCGCTGCAAAATGTATGTCCTCTGACGAAGCAGCAAAGTCGAGCAGCTTGCCGAACGTGCCGGGACGATAGAGGTAGTCGTCCTCGGCAAAGTACACAAACTCGGATTCTGACTGTTCCATCAACAATTGGAGCTGCAGCAGGAATGTCGCGGCGTTACCAACGCGATCGAGTCGGAACAGGATCGTGTGCTCACCAGGAAAATAACGGAGAATAAGTTGCTCGTAATCGTCAGGGCAACCGTCGAGCAGTGCATAGAACCGTACGCGCACATTATCGCCGAGAGCGGCGCGCAGAGATTGCAAACCAAGTTCTACAAGTCGTCGTTTGTCACCGCTGTGGAATGCTGGTGATTTCGAGATGCCTGGATAGACGCGATAAGCGATCGCCAAGTCGTACTTCATGGTATTTCTACTACGGTGTCAGACCATGTTTTCGATGCAATGATGCCAGCGATGAGGAGCACGGCGAACATCCCCGTTGCCAGTGCTGTGCGCACAAGCAATCCGTTGTACTGCCGTCCATGGGCGTGTTGCAGTTGACGTGCGATGCTCCAGAGAATTGGCATCACAACAATTGCTACACTCACGGTAACGTACTGAATACTCATCACTGCAACGATTGCAAGGGGCAGCAGCAATAGTAGTTGTACCAGGCGTGTTGCACGGTGCCGACCAAATTGCACAGCCAGTGTGTATTTGCCGGCGGCGCGATCTACGTTGATATCGCGAAGATTGTTAATGCCGAGTACTGCTGCTGCAAGCGCCCCGAATGCGATACCGCTGAGCAGTGGTTCGATTGCAACCGTCGAATGTGCGATTGCGTACGCACCGAGCGCCGGCACTGGTCCGAAAAAAACGAGTGCGACCACTTCGCCCAATCCAATGTATGCCAGCGGGCGTGAGCCACTCGTGTATAACCACGCCAATACAAGCGCTGATACCCCGACGACCAATAACCACCATCCGACGCGTGCAACCAATACCAAACCGAGTGTTAGTACCATTGCCGAGAGTACCACGACTGCGCGTTGCATTGCCCGCGGTGCTATTGCACCGACTGCGATAGCGCGTACGGGACCAAACCGCTCCGGCGTATCAGCACCACGTCGGTAATCGCCCAGCTCATTGACTCCATTTGCGATGATTTGAAGCGAGACGGCACACATGAGCGTGAGCACCGCACTGAACCAGTCGAGCTGTTGGGCATGTCGCCATGCCCATGCAAAGCCGACTGCTGTCGGTGCAATGCTCAGCACAAGTGTCGCTGGGCGCATCGCACGGAACCACCACTGCAGTTGTGTCATCGGCTGATTTTCGGACGACCGTAGGAGCGCAAAACTACAGGTGTAACTTTGCACAGATGATCTCACCATTCGAGTACCTGATGTTTGTTCGGATGTGTCTTGCGCTGGTGCTTGTGACGCTTGGTACTGTGGCGCAAACAGCAGGCGAACGTCCCCGCACGGCGCAACGATA
>JAOAEV010000002.1 GCA_026416585.1 Chlorobiota bacterium
CGGGTGATGCCGGTGGCGGTGCAGGCAAGTGGTGCAGGGGTGTACCGTTTGGATGTGCGGTTGTTGCCGGCAGGCGTGTACACGGTCGTCGTGCGCCGAGGAGAAATGGTGGTACGACAAACAATAACTGTGGTGCGGTAATGTAACCGACGGCGCTTGGAAAGCGAGGGCATCCAGGTGTTGGGTGCCCTCGCTTGTTTTTCGGCATTACTCTTTTGCGTTGTGTTCCAAGAATTCAGACAGCTGTTGCATGTCAGGTGGAAAAGGTGTCGTAAACTCCAGGTATTGTCCCGACCGTGGATGGAAAAAGCCTAACACTGATGCATGCAACGCCTGACGCTGGATGAGGGTGCAGCACTTATGGGCAAGAGAACGAAGGGTATTTGTCTGCAGACCACCCCACCCTGGGGATGCCCCACCATAACTTTCGTCCCCGATAAGGGGATGACCAATGTGTGCCATGTGAACACGAATCTGGTGAGTTCGTCCAGTGTGCAGCTTGAGCTCGAGCAATGTTGCGAAGCGGTAGCGAGCACGCACGCGGTAGGTTGTGATGGCAGGTTTCCCTCCCTGGGAAACAACCGCAAAGAGTTTTCGATTTCGAGGGGACCGTCCAAGCTGTGTTTCAATGCGGCCTTCGTCGTTGCCAACAATTCCCCAGACGAAACCGTGGTATAAACGATGCACGCGGCGTTCTGCAAACTGACGAGAAAGGCGCATGCTGGCATCCTCATGCTTGGCAATGACCATTACCCCCGAGGTGTCCTTGTCAAGTCGGTGCACGATACCAGGACGCACCGCTGCAGAGGCAAGGATGGAACTTTCGCTCTCTTCGTCGAGCTCGTCGCTGTCGGCTATGGAAATTGGTGTCCGAATCCCCAAGTGATAGAGAACAGCATTAACAAGTGTCCCCGTCCGATTACCATGTGCCGGATGGACAACCATTCCGGCAGGTTTATTGATAACCAGCACGTCTTCATCTTCGAAGAGAATGTCGAGTGGAATCGGCTCTGGCAGTAGCTCAATCGGCGGACGGCGTAAAAGACGACACACAATCCGGTCGCCCGGCTGAACGCGATAGCTCGCTTTCGCAGCGCGCCCGTTGACGCTGATCATCCCTGCCTCAATTGCTTCTTGCACTCGTGTGCGTGTCGCATGGCGAATGGATTCCGTTACGTACACGTCAAGCCGCACTGGCCGCTGTGCCGGCGGGACATGCAGCTCAACGACGTGTTCCTCCAGCGGAGGATAGTTCGGATCGCTGTCCGTTATTGGTTCTGCTTTCATCAACACGACTTGCACGTGAGCACACTATGACAAACGAACCAGCCCCTTAGAACGTGTAGCAATGCTCTGCTCTTGAGCAACGTGTGTGGCTCAGAGCACGAACAGGAAGAAAGATACCGACGCACTACCGTTGGCGCCACGGCAGCACCGCTGCACCTGAAGCTGCTACCAACATCCTTTCGGTAGCGATAATTGCTCCCCTCAATCCGACAGAGCCGCTCTCCAAGATCGACTGCATCGCGGACAACAATCATTGATTTGGGATAGGGAAGATGCCGACGAACAACTGCAGTACCTTGCTCTGCTACACTACCTGCAGTCAGGATTCGTCGTAGCAACCGGTCGTTTCTCCATTGGGTCCTTCCGCTTGTGATTACGCACGACGAACTCCGCCGCATTGCAGAGCTGGCAAAGCTGTCCTTCAGCGAGGAGGAGCTTGAGCGCTTTCGCGTTGAATTTGAGCGCATTGTCGAGTACGTGGGCACGCTCAATCGTCTGCCGCAGCTTGCTGAGTTAGAACCGCTCGATCACGTTATCGAACACACAAACGCATTTGCCGAGGATATTCCTCACCGTTCGCTGGAAACTGCAGAAGCACTGGCAAATGCACCGCGTCATAACGAGAGCTTCTTCAAGGTGCCAAAAGTCATTGCTGCTGCAGAACAGCCTGAGGTGGATGCTGACACCGACCACATTGAATGAAACGCTACGCGCTTGCTGCTTTTGTTTGGGTCGCAGTATTCTCCCTCGGTGGGGGAAGCAGTGGATGCCGCTCCTACCGCGATCCAGAAGCACAATTGGCAATTGCTCGGTTTGACACGACCGACCAGCCATCCTCGCGAGCATTCTTCCGCGGGACCCTGCCCATTGATTCGGTGCGGGACATTTCGACATTGCGGTTCGACATCTGGAAAATCGAGTCGGACGATTATCCCAAGGAAATCCGCCTAATGGCGCGGGTCTTCGATTCGAGCGGCAATTTTATCACCCATCTTGCACCGCCGGTGGTGCCAACGCAGGAGCGGTGGATAAAGCTCACCGAAACACTGGGACGGCGGACCGTGCCCATCGGGACATTCTCCGTTCGCGAGTACGGCGAAGGCGATTCAGCGATGGGGTATCGCATTGTGCTGGCACTCGACTACAGCGGTTCCATGCGCGGAGTGTTGGATGCAATGCATGAAGGCGCGCAGCTGTTCACCCGCATGAAGTCCCCCGCCGATGAGCTGGCAATTGCAACGTTCAACACCCAGCTTGATGTCAAAGTCCCCTTCACGCATGACCGTGCCGCGCTGAGTCAACAGTACATGCGGACCTATCAGCGCAATTTTGGAGGATATTCTTCCGTGTATGACGGGCTCATTGCGGCGACGATGCTGTTCGATACTGCGACCGACGAACGCCCCCGCGTGCTGGTATGCTTTACCGATGGCGATGAAAATGCCTCGCGCGAGGATGCACGCGTGCTCTTTGAACATGCCCAACGTCGGCGGGTGCGCATCTTTCCGATTGGTTTTGGATATGTGCGCGATGAACTGCTCGAGTACATTGCCCAGCAGACCGGCGGGCGCTTCTACCGAGTAACCTCGCGCAAAGAATTACTTGC
>JAOAEV010000013.1 GCA_026416585.1 Chlorobiota bacterium
TTTCGAGCTTCACAGCCAGATCGGTGAAGGAACGACGATTCGCTTTTGGCTCAAATCTTAACCACCAAACGACGAGCGCGACAGCAGCTTATCGTCGAACGATTGACGCTGCAACCGACGATTGCGCACGATGACCCAGACGATGAAAGCAAGTGCCCCAATGACGATGAGTACAAAGAACAGCTTAGCGAGTGAAAACGTCGGGGGATAGTACTCAACTGTCCCGTCGGGACGTGGGACGTAGTACGGTTGCGAGTAGTAGAATGCTGGATGAAATGGCGTAAACCATAGCCACGAAGTTTGCCCCATCAGATATCCCATGAGCAAACCGTCGCCGTAGCCGCCATATGAGTGAACAATCGCGTTACGTTGTCCCTCCGGTGTTTGGAGTGTACGCACCTCTTGCCGCCGTGGAATTCCGTAAGAACGGCGGTAGTTTTCCGGTGTACTCAGAGGAGTTCCAGCGATGCTCCGAGGCACACTCGCGCGCGATGACTGGAGCTGTGCCGGTTGCATTCGACTTTGACCGAACGAGCTGGGGGGCGAAACAGGTTCGCTCCGCAGTGAGCGCTGCCGACCGAACGAACTTGTTGGTGGTGCCGAGCGAGGCATGCTGTAACTGCGGCTCGTTCCACGAGATCCGCCAAAGGAAGAACCTCGTCGCTGTGCCCATCCATCCTCAACTGCCAGTATGAGCATGACGATCAGAAGCAGCGCCTGCCATATCCGTAGGAGAAAAGAGCTCTGGTGCATTATTGCGGTGAAGTGGCGATCCAACATTGGTGGTCAAGACGTGTATTGCTGCACCCTCGTGTCTGTATTGTGGCGCAGCCACCGAGCTGCCAACATGCATACTGCAGCGATTCCACCACCGACGACAAAAACTGCTGCAAGATCACCTGCGCGATAGACAATCCCGAACAGAAGCGGTCCGGCTGTTTGTCCCACGAGTGCAGCACTGCGATTGAGCGATAGGATTGTACCAAGCCGCTCTGGCGGTGCCACAGCAGCAACCAGCGATTGCACGACCGGCTGATTGAATGCTTGCGCCAAACCAAACACAAGTGTGGGAATAACAAGTAGCCAGTAGGTCGGTACTGCAATAAAGAGCATCAATGCTACAGCGTAGAGGCCACATGCTACTTGCAGGAGTTGCTCAGGGGTGTAGCGCCGTGCGAGTCGCCCAACAAATAATGCGCCGATGGTCGTTGCAACCGACATTAGACCGATGATTGCACCGATATGTGCATAGAGAGATGGATTGCTTGGCTCTAACAGTCGAATTCGTTCGTGCACGTAGTTGAGGAACGGTCCGAACAGCAATGCATACGTCGCAGCACTAATAGCCAAGAGAATACCTAACCGACGCCAGTGTAGGGATATAACTGATTGTGGTCGCATCGCGGATACTGCGGGGACTGGTGGTACTAATACAAGCACAGCGGTTGCCACAATAAGTCCTACGCTCGGCAGAGCGAACGGCAAACGCCACCCTACCGCTGCGAGCTGTCCGCTGACAACGGGGAGAATTGCCGTTCCGACCGACAATACGCTGTGGTTGAAGCCAAGCAAGCGTATGCGCTGGTGTCCATGAAAAAAATCGCTGATGAGTGCAACATTCAGCGCGCCTAATGATGCTGCACCGACTCCCTGAATTAATCGGGCAGCAACCAGATGCTCGAATGTTGTCGCTGCAAGCGCTGTGATACCGCCAGCGGCGAACACGAGCAGTGAGATGACCAGGACAGCACGACGGCCGATTCGATCGGCGATGTAACCGAGAAGGGGGGTCAAGATCAAACCCGGTAGCGTGAAAATCGATAGTAGAATTCCAGCCGTATCGGGTCCAACACCAAATGTCCGCTGAACCGCTGCCAATGCGGGCGGCATTGTGGATGTCCCCACGCCAACCATCACCGTCAGCGAGAAAATTGTTGCGACCAGAAAACGTTCACGGGTCGTCATCAAAATGCTCCGATTTTCGCGCAATTGTTCGAGATTCGTGCAAGTGATGAAACAGCACATTCGATTGTTCACACCTGGTCCGATTGCGGTGCATCCGGCTGTTCTCCGTGCGGCTGCCCAACAACCACTCTACCATCGGGGTCAAGAGTTCCGGCAAATCATGGAACGGGTTCAACGGCGACTCCGTATGCTGTTCCGAACGCGATCGCCGGTGGTTGTGTTGACCAGCTCAGCAACAGGAGCACACGAGGCTGTTGCGCAGATGCTCCATCAACCCGGCACGGAAGCAGTTGTTTGTATCAACGGTCGGTTCAGCAGCCGGTGGGCAGCGATGCTGCAGCGTCTCGGCGTCGTTGTGCATCGTGTCGAATCGGTGTGGGGCGAAAATATCGCTCTTGAACGACTCGATGCTGTGTTGCGACAGGTATCAGCGATTCAATCGGTGTGGGTGGTTCACTGTGAAACCTCGACAGGCGTGCTTGTGCCGCTGGAGCAGATTGCAACAATCGTCCGTCAGCACGCTCCGGATGCAGTGTTGTGTGCTGATGTAGTCAGTTCGCTTGGCATCGATCCATTCGAAATGGATGGCTGGGGAGTTGATGTTGCGATTGCATCGTCGCAAAAAGGCGTCGGTGGATTACCAGGCTTAGCATTGGTTGCTATTGGGAGTCGCGCTGAGGAGCGCTTCCGTGATCAGTCACCATCGTTGTATTTCGACCTTCGTCTGGCGCTCGATGCTGCCCGTACACATACGACACCATTTACGCCAGCAGTGACGCTGGTAGCAGCACTTGACGTTGCACTCGAACAAATCGAGCGCGAAGAACTCCCGCATCGCTGGACGCGCTATGCACGCGATGCTACGTACCTGCGGCGCCGTCTCCGTACTGCAGGGTATCAGCTATTCGGTCAATGCACATCCCATGCAGTGACACCAGTGATTATTCCTCCATCGGTGCCAGGTATTGTCGAAGTGCTTCAGGAGCGATACGGATTCATTGTTGCGCGAGGACAGGAGCATCTGCGCGATCGCATTATCCGTATCGGGCACTGTGGGTGGTATCGCCGGCGGGACTTAGTTGCCCTTGCTGACGCACTTGGCGAAATGATTAGTTCATTATAGCTGGCGCGATTGTTGCGGGGAGATCTTCAGCTTTGCCAGTGTCCAGCCGATAATTCTTGAGCGGACGCGACACTGGCGTTCGAGACGGATTCATCCGATGTTATGTGATGGCACGATTCCGATTTCGTTTACAATCGCTGCTGGAATATCGCCAGCATCTTGTCGAAGAGGCGCAGCAAGAGCTCGCACACCTGAACGCACGTGCGCGCGCTATCGAAGCGGCAATCGATCAGTGCGTGCAGGATATAGATGAAGCAGCGGCGCCAACCAGCAGTGTCAAGGCGCACCTGCTCCAGCTTCACGATGCCAGACGTCAGCATCTTGTGGAGCGTGTGTATATGCTCAAGCAAGACCTGGAGTCTGTCCGTGCCGAGCAGGAACGTGCTACCGAGCGCCTGGTGCAGCGAATGCAGCAGCGTCAAGTGCTCGACAAACTCCGTCAGCGGCGGCTGGAGGAGCACATACTCGACGAGCGGCGAACCGAGCAGCAGCGGTTGGATGAAATCGCAGCCCGACAACATCGTACCGGCTTGCCCGCTATTCGATCCCAGTCCTGCTAATTGAACGGTCGCGTTCGAACACAAACAATCGGCATTTCGGTTTACATGTCCGACCAGCGATGACAGCTAAACAAATTCTGGTTTTGGTTCTTGCCAGCACTATCACGTTTCTGGCGATCCTTGCCGGTGGTGGATACCTGTACCGAACCAATCCTGGGCTCTTGGGGCTGCCAGTGTCGGCGTCACAGGATGGCACGGCTCAACCACCGAAGGTCTGGGAAGTCGAACTGGAGCATTTAACAGTGCAGGTGCAGCAGGCTCGCCAGCATGCCGAGCATTTGAATGATTCACTCCGTCAGTTGTCCGAGCGTGTAATGGCACTGGACATACAAAACCGACAACTACAACAGCAACTGGTCGAGGCGCGACACACCGCCGAACAGCTCCGCCGGTCGGCGCAGCGTGACTCGCTTCGGCTCAAGAATCTCCACGTTCTTGCCGAAATGTATGACCGTGCCGATCCAGCAGAAGTCGCAAAGATTCTTGCCGGTGCTGACAACTCGTATGCGGCAGCGGTTCTACGCCTGATGAAACGGAAAACTGCTGCACGGGTCATCGAACATTTACCCAAGGACAAAGCACTGGCGGTTTCGCTGGCGGCGTTAGATCAACACTGAGATGGACCGATAACTATTGATCCTTGTGCAGGATGCACTACGTACTTGCGATGGTGACACCGGCTTTGCCGACCGTTTCTCCTGAGTTGAGCGCAGCGCAACCGCTGGTAGCTACGGGCGAGGCGCAGACCGATTTGAACAGTGCGTCGTTTGCAACTCTGCTGGGAGCATTCAATGCAGCTGATTCGGCGGCGGAAGGACAACTCGTCCAAGATTCGATCGCCGCAACATCCCTACCAGATGCTCACGATGCTCAATCGCTGAGTACAGCGGAAACACGTGCACATGCCCAAGGAAGCACACCTGTAGGTATATTTGACTGGTTGTGTGTAGTTGCCTCGCCGGGAATATCGAGCCATCAGCCGGCGAGAATCACCACCAATTCGGGGGTCCGCAAAGTTGGTCACCTCTCCAGCGAGAACGAATGCGCTGCACATTCTTCCCTCGATCGTATCGCTGCCGCAATCGCTGATGCCTTACCATACCTGTCCCTTCGCATCGAATCGGAGAGCATTGAGCAGAATAACGGTGAAGCATACGTACGTTTATCGGTGCGTTTGGCTACACTGTCTGATACACGCCAGGAGAAAACGAATAACAGCGTTCGCTTCGAGCAAGCGCGTCCATCGCTACCGAATCTCGGCGATCGGATGCAACCCGTCGAATCCAAGCAATACATGCACAAGCAACACATGCATATACCGCAACAATCGAACTTTGCTACTCTTTTCGACAGCGTCAACTCTGGGTTACTGACCGACGGCGGAGAACCCATGTTGAACGTCGCTTCCCATGCAGTGACGCAAACAGCGCAACAGTTGCACGTGCAACAACCTTCTTCAGGGGAAAATGAAGCGCTATCGCACAGCAAAACCGAAGGAGCGAAAGCATTCGATCTTACCGTTGCAACCGACACGGCAGCGTTTTCAACGACGGGTCGAATGATAGCAGGCACTGAGCATGCACCGAGTCCACCATTTGCCGAACATGCCGATGGGCTGCGTGGGATGCTTCGCGCGACCATTACAGCGATGTTTCGCAACGGTATTGCAACGGCACGATTGGTGCTCCATCCCGAGTCGCTTGGCACGGTAGTTGTACACCTTTCCACCAGTGCCAGTGGCACAGCAGTCCAGATTGTCGTGTCGTCGGCAGAGACGCTCGCTGCAGTCGAGCGAACGCTTACTACCTTGCACGCTGATTTGACGAGTGCCGGTGTGCCGACAGAAGCGATTGTCCTTCGTATGCACGAGTCGGCGGCCGCCGATAGGCAGGTTGTGTTGTCCCCAGCTGCAGCAGTGTTGGTGCCTGCAGTGGATAACGACGCAACTGATCGCCGAAATAAGCGACAGCATCACAACAAACGTTGGCGATTGGAACGTCACCGACAATCAGAGTTTGAACTGTACATGTAGGAGGTACTATGCCACGGACGGTTAGTCCAGTGACGGAGCAACTTTTCCAAGAACTGGCTCCACAACAGACAGAGAAAACCCCGACCAAGCAGCTCGGCAAGGACGATTTCCTCAAGTTGCTGACGCTGCAATTGCGCTCCCAGAATCCGCTCGACCCGGCATCGAACCAGGAAATGGCAGCGCAATTGGCGCAGTTTTCAGCGCTCGAGCAGATGCAGAACATCAGCGGTACGCTCGAGCAATTGCTCCAGAGCAATGCATCGTTGGCGCTCAGTATCGCGCAGTATTCAGCGCCAGCGCTCATTGGACGGACTGCGGCAGCAAGCAGTTCGCAGATACCCTTTGACGGCACTACGCCTGTACAGCTGGGCTTTGAATTGCCGACAGCAGCTGCGAGTGCGACTGTTGAAGTTCGATCCCCGAGCGGTGCAGTGATCCGGCGTATTGAAGTGCCGCCATCGTTGTTGGGAAAAGGCACACACTCTATCGAATGGGATGGGCGTGATGAACGCGGCAATCATGTTGCAGCAGGTACGTACTCGATTGCTGTTACCGCCACGGATGCAGAAGGTAATCGGATCGCTGCAGATACACTCGTGCGCGGTCGTATTTCCGGTATTCGCTACACCAGCAATGGACTAGTGGTCATGATCGGCTCGGTCGAGGTACCGATCGGCAATATCGTCGAGCTGAACTGAAGACTGTTCTTTGAATCTGGACGCACGCGCTCAAGTTTCGCGCGATAGTGACGATAACAATCAACGAACATCACTGTTGCGCAGACGCGATGCAGATTGCTGAACTTCAACCGATCGCTGTACCGTTCGTGCCGGTCCCGGCGGCAGCCGAGTCGGTGCCGCCAGTGGCAGCAGAAACGTTTGAATCGGTGCTTCAAAGCGAGCGGCTCCGTTTTTCTGCGCATGCGCAAGCGCGGTTGAGCAGTCGGGGTGTACAGTTGAGTAGTCAGGACATGGCACGACTTGAAGAGGCAATTACCAAAGCTGAACGTAAAGGTGTGCGCGATGCGTTTGTGATGCTGCGCGACATGGTGTTCATTGTCAGCATCAAAAACAAAACGGTGATTACAGCGCTCAAAGCCGATCAGGCACACGAGAACGTATTCACCAATATTGACGCAGCCGTGTTAGTGTAGGAGCCGTTGGGTTGGACCTTGCCACGATGGCAAGGAGACCCTCCTGTTGCATCCGACCGACCGAGGATGCACTCCACAGCGATGCTGTCTTCCTACCGACGCGAGCCTGCATACAGAGTGTCACTTGCGACCATTATTCGGAGGTTTGCCCCATGGCTCTACTTCGGAGCTTGACCAGTGGTGTGAGCTCGCTTCGAGCACACCAGCAACGGATGGATGTAATCTCGAACAACATTGCCAACGTCAACACGATTGGCTTCAAAGCCAGCGAAGCGATGTTCGCTGAACAGCTTGCACAAACGATGGCGCCGGCGATGGCACCAGCAACCACATTCGGCGGTCGCAATCCCGTGCAGATTGGTTTAGGTGTCCACATTGGCGCAATTCGTTCGAACTTTGCTCAAGGCTCATTGCGAACGACCAATCGTCCGCTCGATGTGGCGCTCAATGGCGAAGGATTTTTCATTTACCGTCTCAATGGCGTGGACTATTACTCCCGTGCGGGAGCGCTCAGCCTCGATCGGGACGGAAACATCGTTGACAGTACTACGGGCGCGATTGTGCAGGGATACAACATTGTTCGGGATACCGATGGACGTCCGCTCAAGGACCGCACGGGTATAAACGTTCTTTCCCGGCAGTTGTCAGGCCTGCGTATCGATCCAGGGGTGCGCTCAGCACCGCGTCAAACGGAAAATGTCGTCCTTAGTGGCAACGTGAGCGCCACGCTCAATGACGGCGAAGCGGTTAATGCATCAGTAACGTTGTACGACAACGTCGGCAATACACACGTTCTCCAACTGACGCTTACCAAGACCGCGACGGCGGGGGAGTTCACACTTAGCGCTACACTCGATGGCAATACCCTCACGCTTCCGGCGGCGACAGTGCAATTCAATCCTGATGGTACACTTAATACGCCGCTTGATTTGACGATCCCTGGAGCTGATTTGAATACCGCATTAGGCACAACGGGACTACCATTTGATGATACAAAGTCGCTTGTGGTCACACTGGCAAAAACAGGTGATCTGCTATCGGGTGTGACACAATTTGCTACTGCCAGCACGCTGACAGCCGTTCAACAAGATGGTTTTCCGCCAGGCGATTTGCAGAATCTGAGCGTAGACAGCACCGGCAAGATTATTGGTTTGTTCACCAATGGACAGTCGGAAGTGCTGGGGCAGCTCGCGTTAGCACAATTTGCCAATCCGGGTGGGCTCAGTCGCGACGGGAACGGCATGTTCACAGTCTCTCCCAACAGTGGGTTGCCGATTGTCGGTACAGCAGTCGAGATATTTCAGGCAACGTCAGTTGTTGGCGGTGCCCTTGAAGAATCGAACGTTGACTTGACCGAACAATTTGCTGATCTTATTTCGACACAACGCGCTTTCGAAGCTGCGGCGCGGACAATTACCGTCAGCGACCAAATGCTGCAGGAAGTCAACAACCTCAAGCGCTAATGCGACATCACGGATGATGCTGGCGCTTCGGTTCGGCATGGACGCCGCGTAGAAGTGCCATTGCGCAAAGGATTGCCCGCACAAAGCGCGTGTATGATCTGCTACTCAGGAGCTTTCGCCGTCATGGAGGATGCGAGGCTTGGATGAGTAGCAGATTTTTTTATTCGCTACCAACATCGGGACCAATTCGATCAATCCCATCTTCAGGACATTTCCCACGCAGCTTCCATGATGCAGAGAGTGTTGTGATCGGCACAGCACGAAGCCGCTCTTTAGCAATCAAAATACCACAGACGCGGCAGATCCCGTAGGTTTTGTTTTCGATGCGCTTGAGCGCTTCATCCAATTTGCGGAGATAGTCGGTCATGCGCTGAATTTGCGCATAAGTTTTTTCGCGCTCGTAGGCTTCGGAGCCCTGCTCTGCCATATGCATCGAGTAGATGCCTGTTTCTTCGGACGTTTCGTAATTGGTCAAATCTTCCAAGCGCTCGCGGAGCATGCGAATTTCATCGAGCGTTTTCTGACGCTCTGCTTCGATGATGTGGCGGAATTCTTCGAGCTCTTTGTCCGAGTAGCGAACAAGGGGTTTCGACGATGGAGCTGATGGCTGGACTTGTTGCGGGGGGGTATTCGGCACCGGCGAGGCGGTGGTGCGCCGTTTGGTTGTGGCTTTGGTTGTTGCCTTTGCTGCAGTCTTAGGGGAAGTCCTTGGTTGCCGGTGCGTCGCTTTTTTCGCCGTGGTTACTTTGGTTGCCGCTGTTTTCTTTGTCGCGGTAGCACTTCGTGTGCGGGCAGTCGCTTGTTTGACTGTTGCTGTTGACGTTCGTTTTGTTCCACTCCTGCTCGCACTGCGAGAAGATGCTGAGATTGTCTTTGCAGCGACGGTACGTTTGGTCTTTGTACGGGTAGTCGCTTTCGGTGTGGTAGCGGTGGAGCGGGAACTCCCTTTTACCGCTCTGGTGCTGCGCACTGTTGGCTTTTTTGCGTTGGACTTTTTTGCACCTGCTGCTTTTGATGGACGAGCAGTCTTTGTCGCTGCTGGCGAGGAGCTTTTACGGGTTGTCGATTTCCGTGTTGTCATTCCGTTTACTGTCGGTAGTGTTCAACTTGTTTGCCGCTGCTATTGGAGCGAGCGTATCTGGGGCAGCGATAATAACACATCGAATGCCCACTTTGCAAACGTTTTTTTTGCTGCGTCTAATTTTGCGCCCTCTGTTGTACTCTCTGCTGTCGCTAATGAAAACGAAACTAGAAATTGCACGAAACTGGCTGCCGCGCTACACAGGAACGGCGATTGATGAATTCGGTGACTACATACTGTTGACCAATTTCCACGACTACTTGGTGCGTTTTGCGGAGCGTTTTCGCTGCGACATCCATGGCGAAGGAAAACCGATGCAGACGGCAACCAATACGGCGGGATTGACCATCATTAACTTTGGGATGGGCTCAGCCAATGCGGCCACGATTATGGACCTGCTGGTAGCGCGTGCACCACGTGGGGTGCTGTTTTTGGGCAAATGTGGTGGGCTAAAAGCATCGACAGAAATTGGCCACTTTATTCTGCCGATTGCTGCCATCAGAGGAGAAGGCACTAGCAATGATTACCTGGCCCCCGAGGTGCCTGCACTGCCATCGTTCAAATTGCACAAGTTCGTTTCTGATAAAATCGCCGCACATGGACACGACTATCGCACTGGTGTGGTGTACACGACCAATCGCCGTGTCTGGGAATGGGACGACGAGTTCCGAGAACGACTGCGGAAGCTCTCAGTCATCGGCATTGATATGGAAACGGCAACCATTTTCATTGTCGGGCACGCAAACGAAATATCCCGTGGAGCATTGCTGCTGGTGTCGGATATCCCGCTGATGCCCGAAGGGGTCAAAACTGCTGACTCGGACCGGCACGTTACCGAGAAGTATGCCGACTTGCACTTGCAAATTGGTATCGAGGCGATGACAGAAATCGGCGAAAAAGGTGAGCCGATCAAGCACTTCCGCTACTAAAAATGGTGTTTTTACAAATGTTGGTTTGACTCTGTATTTTTGCAATAGCATATCTGCGTTCCCTCCCGATAGCCCGATGAATCTTCGAATACTGGGTGCAATGGCGCTGGCGCTGACCAGTATTGTCGCAGCGCAGTCTGATCGTAGTACTTCGCGCGATACACTTACCTACCGCAGCAAAGCGATTGTTGTCACGGGCACACGAACGGAAGCGCCAATCGAGCGGGCGCCTGTTCGCGTTGAGGTCATCGGAGGGTCGCAGGCACAAGGAACGGCCATTTCGACTGTCGGTGAGTTACTGCGCGAGCAGGCGGGACTTCTCATCGCTCCCGGCAGTGTTCGTAGTGGGGTACAGATGATGGGACTGAGTCCTGACTATACGCTTGTGCTGCTCGACGGGCAGCCGCTTACAGGACGTGTCGGTGGTGTTCTTGACCTGCAGCGGGTGTCTGTGGGGAACATCGAGCGCGTTGAGGTTGTTCGTGGTCCACTGTCAAGCCTCTATGGAGGTGATGCGCTTGCAGGTGTGATCAATATCATCACCCGCCGTCCTGACGATGGCTGGCACGGACGAACGATGGCTCGTTATCTCTACCACGGTGCCTCAGAGGTGCAAACCGAGCAGCTCTATGGTTCTGAAGTGCTCGATGCCAGTATGTTCGCTGCGGCACGCGCCACATCTGCCTTCGATATCCGGACCGATTCGGATCGCTTTGCATTCCCGACATCGCGCGACTACACCCTCAATGGACGCCTGCGGTGGGAGCCTGCAACCACGCTCCGCACAACGTTATCAGGACGGCTATTCGGAGGTCGTACTACAGGTCCGCTGCTGCAAGCCCAAGCCGGTCAGATCACTACTGCTAACGGTGCACTTGACATGCTCGACCAATCGCTATCGGGAAATGTCGAGTGGTACAGTGCCCTTGGTCGATTTACTGGTAGTCTCTACGGTACGGCATACCGAGAGGGTTATACCTTCACACACACTGATGGTACCGGTCAGCCCGACAGCGGTGATTCTTTCGAGCGACGGACGGTGCGTGCGTTTGGGCAGTACGATCGCTTTGTTTCCACACGCAATCGCGCGATGGCAGGTATCGAATTCCTCTACGACGATGCCGGAGGTGCTCGCTATCCCGACCGCCCGTTCTACCGCACCGCTGCGGGATTTGTGCAATGGGAAGGTAATCCAATCGAGCGGCTTTCGTATGCACTCTCGCTTCGATCAGATTGGACGAGTGCGTTCGGAACACCTCGCTCGGTGCTCCTTGGTGGTATACCGATGCTACCACGCCTATCGGTGCGATATATGCTTTCAGATCAATTGGCGCTAACAGCAACCGTTGGCGAAGGATTCAAGGCACCTGATATGCGCCAGCTTTACATCCGATTCAGTCCTGCAGCCGTAGGTTATCAATTGCTTGGTGCCCGTGTGCTCGGTCTGGACCTTGCACCGGAGCAATCCCTGTCGGCGATGGCTGGGGTGACTCTATCGTTTGATACGCTTGAGCTCGATGGTGTTCGGCTGGAACGCACGATGTTCGACGTCATATTTTTTGCCAACCGAGTGCACAACATGATCGAGTACTTTGCCTACCAACAATCACCACTGGTGTTCACCTACCGCAATGTTGCATCGGTGCGGACGTACGGCATGATGATCATGTTGGCAACATCATTTCCTGCCGGTGAGCATTGCTTCGATCTGCGTGGTTCGTACCAATGGCTTGCGGCGGAGGATGAGCGAGTCCTTCACGCGATTGAACGTGGAACGGCAGGGTATTTGATTCCCGCAACTGGTCAATTCCACCACATCAGTTACGGTGAATATTACGGCTTGTGGTATCGCCCGTTTCATTCAGCAACGTTACGACTTGACTGGCGATACCGACCGTGGTTAGCAGCCATGAACATTCGGGCGCAGTATGTCGGTCCATTCGGTGATCTCCAACGCGCTGCTAATCCGGATGTGTACGACGGCACGCAATATTTAGGACAGTTGCTCGATAGCCCTGCAGAACTTGTACCGGGCTACTGGATGCTTAACGTTGGTGTCGAGAAACGTGTGCCGATCTGCGGAGCTACGCTTGTACTTGTATGCGGAATCAACAACATACTCGACGTTGTAATGCCTCGCTACGTGCCGACCGCGATTGGACGGCAGGGCTTCTGTTCGATACAGGTGGAATGGTGACGCCACAAGGTACGCTCCAGTGGCACAGGGGATTTCGAGGAGGAACGCGTACCTTGTGGTGGCAAATACATGCAGCCCCAGAAGCTACACCCCTGGGGCTGCACTGTTTTTACCGTCAAAGCTAATGTGCCTGGCTTTAGTTGAACGTATAGCGAATGCTCAGCTGCAGGCGATAGACGTCACTGATCGTTGCTGACTGCTGGAAGGTGCGATCGATGAGTTTGTCCCCGATGTTGCGCAAGCGATACACCGGTCGTCCTTGGCTGTCAGCACCGCGTGCGATGAGCGGCTGTGTTGTGACGGGGATTTGCCCAACGCCCCAATCTTTGCTGAGCAAGTTAGTGAAGTTCAGGATGTCCAGACGAATTTGCAGCCCTTGCCGATTCCCGAACAGATTACCGGCGATTTCTTGGGTGATGCTGAGGTCCGCACGCCATACCATCGGGAAGAACAATGCGCCACGTTCGGCATACTTGCCGCGATTTTTACTCAAGTATGGGTCCTGCTGGATGAATGCTTCCCACGCATCGGCTTGCTGTGCAGCGGTGAACATGACGGACTGGCCGTTGACGGTGACTGAATAGTCTTGGAAATTCATTTCGCTTTTGTCGCGTGGAATGTAGATTAAGTCGTTGCTGGTACCACCGTCGCCATTGAGATCACCAGCAAAGACGTAGCTGGCATTGCCATTGGTGCGTCCGTCAAGGAAAATTGAGAGTGTAGTTGCCCCAATGTCGAAATATTCCAGACGATATGATGCAGTCGCAAATGCACGGTGACCCAACGAGTTGAGGGAGAAGCCTAATCTCGGATTGTTCGGGTCGCCGATGTGGGGATTGTTGTTCCACGAGCCAAAAGCGATCGAACCTGGATCAACTGTGTTCTTTGCTATGCCGTAGCTGTAGCCAGCTTTGAAGTACCAGTTGTTTTGCCAGGGACGCTCAAGCGAGAATGCAATGTTCCATGAATAGCCAACGTTCTGATTCTTGAGAACAACTGCGCTGGTTACCATGGAGTTAATGCGATTGCCGCTTGTCCAACGTGGACGATTGTCTGGACCGGCAAACACTGTATCGGCGGGTTTGAGATTAGCGTTGATGTAGTAAATCCCGTTGACATCCCTCGCGTAGAGAAACTCAACTGTGCCGACAAAGCCAAATGGCAGTTGCTGGTCGAATCCAAGTGTCGAGCGCCACAGTTGCGGGAAGCGAAACGTGGGATCTGTCAGCGCCAGCTCATAGCTCCGGGCTGGCCGTCCGGTTACGTCTGTTGGCTTGTAGTGGTTTGGATCGGGATGAAAGGGACGGGCGGTTGTGTTGTCGAGCTGCTCGAAACCGGTCAGCACACCATTGTTCCCGATTTGGTTGGAGATCCACACATACGCCGGGCGACCAGTGAACAGTCCTGTCCCGCCGCGCAGGATGGTAGTCTGATCACCGAACACATCCCAGTTGAAGCCCAAGCGTGGCGACAAGAGCAGATTGGGATCCGGCATCTTGTCGGTACGGTATTGAACAGAGCTCCCGTTTTCATTGCGGAAGGTGAGGGTATCCACCTGTGAATTGTGATAGGCGGTGTTCTCGAAAAATGGAACGTCAATACGCAGACCCGCCGTCAGACGCAGCATCGGCAATACGTTCCATTCGTCTTGCGCATAAATTCCCGCATACCACACTTTGAGTGGTTGAATCGGTTTATCAAGACCAGGAATGTTTGTCCATCGTATCTGGAAACGTCGCAACGTTACCGGTGAACTGGTGCGGTTAGGGTTGGCTAAGTAGTCAAGTGCATCAGTATAGAAGTCCTGTATCGAATTGTACACATAGACGCTCTGGGAGCCAGGGAAGAAAACGTTCTCCGACTGATAACGTTCAATACTCACGCCAAATGTCAGCGTATGTGGACCGGCATAATATGTGAGGTTGTTCTGCAGTTGTAGCGACCAGTAGCGCAGCTCGTTGTTCGGGGTAAACGGCTCAGTACCGAACGATGTGTACGTTGTGCTGTTATCGAGAATGTCCACGAAGGGGAAAAGCGTCTTTGGCTGCTCGCGACTTTCGTCGTGGTATGAATACCCAACGATCAGCTGATTGGACATGTTATCGGTGACAATCGAATTCCACTCGCCGACAATCGAACGGATGTTCTCCAGGATTGCGTAGTTGGAATTGGCAAAGTTGAGTGCCTCAAGATTCGTGCGCCGATTACCGAACCCGAGAGACGAGGAGTTCGACAGCAACACATCTGTTCGTGAATCCAGGTGCACATAGCGCAGTGAGATCTTGTTCTGCTCGTCGAGATTGAAGTCAGTGCGCAGCAAAAACCGCAATGCTGGCGTACTGAAGTCATACCCTTCGTACGGTCCGGTATCGTATCCGAAACGATCGCGCAGGAATACACTCAAGGAGTCGAGAGATGAAGCGCGCACGCGTGTGATTGTACCCCCGACTGGTTCGCCTCGGTTAGCGCGGAAAGTTGTGCCTGGCTGCGTCAGCCCTTCCGTCTCGAAGTTTGCAAACAAGAACCATTTGTTGCGCATGATCGGTCCACTTAGCCGTGCACCCACCATCGAATAGCGGAATGTGCCAGGATTGATCGTTGCATCTTGTGCTTTTGTGCCGACAAAATCCTGGTTGCGGAAAAAGTAATACAGTGACCCGATCCACTCGTTGGTGCCGCTACGAGTGACGGTATTGACGCCAGCACCGACGAAATTGCCTTGCCGCACATCGTACGGTGCAATGTTGATCTGGATCTGCTCGATAGCGTCGAGCGAAATCGGTGCAACACCTGTACGATCACCAGGCTGTCCAGCAAGACCAAATGAGTTGTTGAAGTATGCACCGTCCACGGTGATGTTATTGAGGCGATTGTCTTGACCGGCGAAACTCATTCCTGCGCCCATTTGTGGCGTCAGTCGTGTAATGTCCTCAATCCGACGTGTGATGGTCGGCAGCGTTATTGTTGTTCGTTGGTCAATTGATGTTGCTGCGCCGGTGCGTGATGCATTAAGCAGTGCGTTCTGCTCGGCAACAACAAGTACGTCTTTTGCCTGCACATCCAGAGGAGTAAGCGCAAAATCCTGCCGCAGACTTTGCGAGAGTTGCAAGTAAATTCCGCTACGCTCTTGCTTTTGGTATCCTACCAGCGAGACACGGATGGTATATGGACCTCCAACTCGCAATCCAGGGATGGTATATTGTCCGTTGTTTCGTGTCGTTGCACCATAGACCGTTCCAGAGGGTTCGTGTCGTGCAACGACGGTTGCGCCAGCAAGCGCTTCGTCCTGCTGGGAACGGATGGTGCCATAGATTGTCGCAGTCGTGACACCTTGTGCCGATGCTGTGATAGCAGTGAACACAAACCATAGCAGAACTAGTCGCACATGTCGCATAAGGAACATCGCAATGGTGAAACAAGTGTGGGCGCTACGCTCCAATGTAGCGTGGGTGTAATGTCGCTCAAGATGAGAAGAGTATCTGCCTGCTGTACGGCGAGGCTCAGTCGGCATGTTGCCGCTTGGGCGGGAACAATATGTGTATGTACTCACAAGGGGGCACCACATCAGTGGCGAAAATCACCGACGCACGTTACCTTGGTATTATTGACCTGTTAGTTCAATGTCACCGACGCTTGAGCGTGGCAGCGATGTGTTGGCGGAACGCATCAATCCACTGTAGCTGCTCCTGGCGTGTTGTTACCTCTGGTGGGGCGATAGGATCGAGAAATTCGACAGTTACATCTCCGCCATGAAAACGCAGTGTCCCCGGTGGCAAGATAGACGATGTTCCCACAATCGCGACCGGAACAAGCTGCCGCCGGCTGGCAAATGCGATCATGAATGCTCCACGTCGGAACGGACCAATTTCGCCAGTTCGTGAACGAGTTCCTTCCGGGAATATCAACAATGCTGCACGATCGACGTTGAGCGATTCGACGGTGTGTGTGACGGTTTTGCCAGCAGTGTGTGCGCGTTCACGCTCGACCGCAATAAAGGTGGAGCGATGGAGTGCCCATCCCAGAAACGGTACGCGTTCCAGCTCACGTTTGTAGAGAATCCGGATTGGGATCGGCGAGGCAACCAGCAGAACCGGAATGTCAAACAGCGAGCAATGATTGGCGACAAACACGTAGTGTCCTGCTGGGTCGAGCCGATCGGCACCATGCACGCAAAGCTTGATGCCAGCACAGCGAAGGACGGCACGCGCCCATTGTGGAAAGATGCGGTAACTCAGTTCGGGTGATGCACCAAGTAGTCGGCGTACCAGAAAAAGCGTACCGTATGCCGCTGTTACGATTGCAATACCAGCAGCACGCCAGCCGAACTCCCACCACCGATAGTATCGTACCGTGTTCATCGGACGCGAACGATCTGCAGAAAGAATCGAAACACACTATCGAGCTGTCGTTCATCGGTATTACGGTCGAGCGTCAGCACAATCGGTGTTAGCGATAGCTCGTACACTGCTCCGGTTGCAGTAGGGATCACACCGACACGCGTGCGTTTGCGATAGGTGGTGTCGGTTGGTAGTGTCTCGATGAACTCGTAGGTGCCAATGCGAAGTGAATCTCGCCCAACAATACCGAAGCTACTCATTGCGCGGATGGTGTTTCCTGTTCGTTGCAAGCGGCGCTCGAAGCAGACGCGTGCTATTGTGCGTACGTCGCGTGTTGCCTCGATTGCTGCGGTTGGTGGAATACGCTGCACAACAAGTGCCATCGTCAATGTTGAATCAAGAGCTAACCCCACTGTTCCTTCGACAAGCTCAGGCGAAGGCGGTAGCAGTGACCACTGTTCCGGCAGTGGAACGACCAAATCTCCCAGTGGAGAACGTATTTCATCCTCACTTGTGTATTCGACTGCGAGAATCTGCGCATCGAGTTGCTCTGCTGGCGGCGGGGGTGGGGACGGCATGCACCCAGACAATGCCACAAGCAGACCTGTGAGTAGTCGTTTCATCCGTTTGTGGGGAAATTGCGCCACATCATGGACTCGACTGGCAGTGGGTTGCGCTCGCGGTATTTGGCACTTCCTTTTCGATTATAGGGTGTGGCAATCTGACCGCGCACCTCGAAATAAATCAGTTGTCCGATTGGCATTCCTGCATAAATGCGAACAGGCTGCTTGACGGAGATTTCAAGCGTCCAATGATTGCAAAATCCCACGTCACCTTTGCCTGCGGTGGCGTGGATGTCAATGCCGAGCCGGCCGACTGACGATTTGCCCTCCAAGAATGGCACGTGTAGATGAGTTTCCGTGTACTCCTCGGTAACGCCTAAGTAGAAGCGATGTGGCTGCAATACATAGCCTTCGTCGGGAATTTCGATGTATTCGACGCGGTTGTGCTGTCGCGCATCGAGGATGGGATCGAGGTACACTGCCAGCACTTTGCCCAAGTGGACGTCGTAGCTATTTGTGCCGAGACATTCGCGGCGGAATGGCTCGATAACGATCGTTCCCTGCTCAATGTGGCGAAGTATCTCTGTGTCTGAGAGAATCATCTGGCAAACGAAGTTGTCCTACAACCGGTAGCGAAGACGGGCAGTGACGCGGGCTGTTTTCAGCCGAGCGGTTGTATTGAACGTTCCGCCCCACTCCAACTCCTCCGATGAATTGCGTTCGGTAATGTGAAAGACACCGAGCGTTGCAGACTGCAAAGCGCCAAGACTTCCGCCGGCAGTGCGAGCAATCGTTTCTGCTCGCCGACGCGCATCAGCAGTTGCTGCCTCGATAAGAGCGATTTTGAGCGAGTCAAGCTTTGTGTAGAAATACTGGGGGACACCGGAGTTGAATTCTACCCCCCGGCTAATAAGCTCGGCAATGTCCCGCGAGACTCCTTCGACTCGGTCAAGGTCTTTCGATTCGACTCGCACTGTTTGAACAAGACGAAAGCCTGCAAAGCGCTGACTTTGCATGCGTCCTAACTGATCGTAATCGGTAGTGTAAAGTCGCTGGATAGAAACGGCAGAAAACTGGATTTCCTCTCGGCGAATTCCTTTGGCCAGAAGAAATTCTTCGGTAGCTTTTCGATCACGTTGCAGTTGTGCATACGCTTCTTGCAGCTGCATTCCCTCACGGGCGAAGTCGCCCTGCCAGACGATGAGATCGGACTCAAAGTCTTTTTGCCCAAGTCCAACCACCGAGATAGCCTGGGCTTGCGCATTGCGATTGACAATTGCCCACGCCCCAGCTATGCTTGCGAAAACAATGGCAATGGCAAGGTAGAGCAAACCACGCTGTGCATTCATTTGTGGTACCCTCTCTACAGTTGTTTGACACTGTCGAGTACTGCTTCTAGCATTGCCTTTGCATCACCGAAAAGCATGGAAGTGTTTGGTCGGTAGAACAGCTCGTTGTCCACTCCTGCATAGCCAGGATTCATGCTTCGCTTGATGACGATTACGTTCTTTGCTCGATCGGCATCAATAATCGGCATTCCCCACAGCGGACTGGAAGGATCGGTACGCGCTGCAGGATTGACAACGTCATTTGCACCGACGACCAGAACAACATCCACCTGGGGCATATCGGGATTGATGTGTTCCATTTCGACAAGCTGGTCGTAGGGGACGTTTGCCTCGGCAAGCAGAACGTTCATATGCCCGGGCATGCGCCCTGCGACAGGATGGATGGCATAGCGAACACGCACACCATGACGCTCGAGCTCCTGCGCAAGTTTGACCAGGGCATGTTGTCCTTGCGCAACTGCTAAGCCGTAGCCTGGTACAATGACCACATCCCGTGCATAGCGCAAAAGGACTGCGGCGTCCTCGGCTGTGATAGAGCGCATCACGCGCTGCTGCGCGACTGCTGTCCCTGTTGCGCTTTCTCCAAAGTGAGAAAATAGTACGTTGAGCACCGAGCGATTCATTGCACGCGCCATCAGGAGTGTTAACAGCATTCCTGCAGCTCCAACGACGATACCCCCGGTGAGCATGACGTGGTTGCCGTAGTACAGCCCTCCAAATGCTGCGGCAACACCAGTGCACGAGTTGAGAAACGAGATTACAACCGGCATATCTGCTCCACCAATCGGGATAACGAAAGCAATGCCATAGAGGAGTGCTACCGCAATCATGAGGGCAAACAGCATGGGATTAGTGGTAGCGCTTGCCACAATGGTGGTGCCAATCCCAAGCGAAGAAAGAAGAATAAGAGTGTTGACAATGTTCTGTCCTTGAAATCGGAAGGAGCGCTCGATAAGTCCTTGCAGCTTTGCAAACGCAATGATCGAGCCACTAAGGGAAACACTCCCAATAATTGCACTGGCGACGATCATAGAGGCTGCCGGGGGAGAAAGAACCTGTGTGTTGTGGGCAGCATGGACCATTTCGAGCATTGCAATGGCGGCAGCGCATCCTCCCCCCATGCCATTGAAAAGGGAGACCATTTGAGGCATCGCGGTCATTGGAACACGGCGTGCAGCTATCCAGCCAATTCCTGTCCCAATTGCCATCGCGGCGATAATAAATGGAACGTTTGCAAGTGAATGCCCTTCGGTGGTGTGGAGCGAAATTGTTGCAGCAATTGCTGCAAGCATGCCGGCAGCAGCAATACGATTGCCCTGCCGTGCAGTGCGCGGATGAGACAAAAGTTTCAGCCCCCAAATAAACATCACCGATGAGGCTACATATACCACTGCCAGCACGTGCTGCGATTGCATACGCCTCGTTTTGCAGAAAAACAAAACTGGCGCCGAAAATACGGCACCAGTTCATGCATGACTCGGGGAGCGGAGAGGGCGGGATTCGAACCCGCGGTAGCGGTTTATACCACTACGACGGTTTAGCAAACCGTTGGTTTCAGCCACTCACCCACCTCTCCGAGTAGCCTCTGAATAGCCCATGCAAAAATACAATGCACTTGTTCAACTTTGCTTCCTGTTACTACAGTCGTCGGCCACCTACGCCTACTCTCCTCAGTTTAGGGGAGAGATTCTTCAATGCGTCGAAGAACATCCGGAGGCACAGTAAGCCCACGCTGTTGCATACGCAGAGCATGCTGCTTTGCCTTCTCTGGACGCTTGGTGTCTAAGTACAGTAGCAATAAATTGTGGTTTGCTTGAGGATCGGTTGGATCGAGCTCGAGCTGACGTTCCAGCAAAACACGAGCGTTTTCAAGTTGCCCCTCTTCAAACGCGATGCGTGCCAGGCGGAAGTATAATTCGGGCCACCGAGGAATCAAGCTCAGCTCACGCTGGTAGTGGGGCTTTGCACGAGCAAACTCATTACGGTCCCAGTAGAGGTTGCCGATGTAGTAGTTGATGTACTTCTGCGTGCTATCCATGCGATATGCTTCCCACAGAAGACGCTCCCCCATTTCTTTGCGCGGGTTATTCTTGTCCAAGTAATACCGTGCGCCAAGCATCATCCGGGCGTATGCCGAGTGGGGAGAGGTGCGCACTGCTTCTTCCCAAAACACGAACTTATCCCGGAATGATTCACATCGTTGCCATGCGACGACGGCATATAGACCCGCTACGGTTCCCATGATGCCATACACGAGGCGGTGGGGGAAATGCATCCCGATTTGACCTATCAGCCACAGGATACCGACAATGGGCACATACAGACGGTGCTCATACGCTTCCTGGTTGATGTGCCGCGGTACAACAAGAGCGGGGAGCAGAAACAATACAAACCACAGTATTGCCGCGACAATACTTCGCCATTCCTGCTGGTGTCTGGCTTGCCAGAGTAAAAGCATAAGGAGAGCAAGGGCGCCTGTACCGGGCAGCAAGGACGTATCCTCCATACGCGGGAATACCGAAAGTTCCACTGGGATGAGACTTTTGCCCAAATACTGCAGATACAAAGGCAGCCGCTCCCAGAGAATTGCAGCAAGCTCAGCGCCGTTGGTTGGCAACGGCTCAACCGTTGCATGCGAGCGAAGAATTGCCCATAGGATTGTTGAAGCAAGCCAGATACCAAGCGGCAGAGCAAAAGTGCGTGCCATTGCACTCCACCCTTGCCATCGTAGAAGAGCAACGGCAGCAATGACCGTTGGTCCAAC
>JAOAEV010000029.1 GCA_026416585.1 Chlorobiota bacterium
ATTTTGGATCGCCGGAGTAAACGTTGTCGCCAAGACCGCTTTCAGTGCTGCATCATTGAGCATTTCGCTCGGTGAATCAGCAACGAATGCGCGCTTTGGTTTTCCGTCCTTTCCAACAAGCACTTTGACAACAACTTTTCCTTCAATACCGGCACGACGAGCAATTTCGGGGTATTGCACGCGCCGCTGTAAATCAGCATAGTCAAATTCAGGTTCTTTTTCCACAAAAACGAATTCATCGGGATCAGGTTCTTGCTCCTTTTGCACACGGGCATCGGGGGCGATGATTGTGCCATCACCAATGCCGAAACCTCCCATATCGATGCCCTCGCCTCCCTTCGACGTAGCACGTGCGACGTCTTCGACATTCGCAAAATCTTTTGCGTCCGGCGATAGCAGTGTTTCTGGTACCGGAACTGGATTGCCTGCAACCGTTGGAGGTCCACCTGCAATTGCTACGTTCGTCGGAGGTGGTGGCGCAACCTCTGGTTGATTGGCTGGTGGTGGAGGCAAATCCGATAACTTGATGCGAACGACAGGAATTTTCGGCTTAAGAGCAAGAGCTCGCTCGTGAAAGTAGTTGTAGAGGAAAAATCCAAGAAAGAAGACCAGCAAAAGCAGTAAAGCAATACCGAACGCCCGATATGTGTAGCGTCGAATCCAGTCTTTCAGCTCGAAGGCACCATATGTCCGTTGCGGGGTTGCGACAGTTGCAGTTGTCATAGATTTTATAACCCTTTGAGTTTATCGACTTCTTCCGGGCTGAGCTTGACAAACGCGAACTTGCGTTCACGCTTGAGACCTTCCGCTTGCAACTGGCGAACAATCTCGGCTTCAGCTTGGTTGAGTATGTCGAGCACCTGTACGATCGCACCATACGGAGCATCCGGCGACGGCTTGAATGCTGTGATAAGTTTGTTTTTCCGCAATAAGTTTAGCTCGACTGCTTTTGCTCGCAGTTGACTGTACTCGATTGGCTGCGGATCGTCAGAGCCCATACTGAAAAAGAGCTTACCATCGCCACGTACATAGAGTGTCAAAAGGTTCGCTTGGTTGACTTCCACGTTCTCTTCAACTTCTTTCGGTACGCTGATCTCCATCACTTGCGGAGTGACCATTGTGGTCGTGTACATGAAGAACGTCAATAGCAAGAACACGATGTCAACCATCGGTGTCATATCAATGCGGAAGCCGATTCGCTTTTTCTTTTTACGCTTGCTGAATTTTTTACCGCGTCGCTGCCGTTCAGGCAGTTCTAAACCGCCGCCACCGCCTGCCATGTGTTATCACGAAAACTGTTCAACATATCATTGGCGCTTTTCTGTCACGAAATTGAATGCAGTAGCATTGTTTTTCCGAAGCACATCTATTGCGTCCTCAATCCATTTATATCGCACACGCCGATCGGCATCAATAGCAAATCGCGTTCGCGGACCAGTTATCCGAGTTTGCATAATCAGCTGATCGAGCAAATCCAGACCGATTTTTACCTGTGGTTTACGTTGTTCAGATGTTAGGTTCATGCTTTCGTAAACCTGCCGCCGTTGGATTTCATTGACAATTGTGTAGTAGTAGCTTGTGTCGCCCGTCAGCGTATCAATACCAACTTTGATTATGGCGATATCTTTGTCAGGTAGCTTCGAGGTATCCGCCGATGCGTACGGTCGCTTGATGACGAATTTTTGTTCTGCCTCAGCTTCGGTTTTGAACTTTGCGGTGAACATGAAAAACGTAAGCAAAAGGAACGTCACGTCCACCATTGGCGTCATGTCGATAACAAAACCAAGCCGTTTTTTCTTGATCTTCGGCATAGTTAGGTGCCTCGGTAGAAATTAGGCAACTTCTTTGACACGCACGGTAAGCAGTTCCATCATCGAGAGAATCGCTTCGTCGATCATGTAAACAAAGTTATCCACCCGTGTTGTAAAGAAGTTGAAAGCAACGATCGAGATGATTGCTGCTGCCAAACCACCGGCCGTGTTATAAAGAGCTTCGGAGATACCTATCGAGAGTTGTTGTGCCGACACCGTCCCACCGGATTCACCAAGTGCGCGGAATGCACGGATCATCCCGACGGTAGTACCAAGAAGCCCGATCATTGTAGCAATTGACGCTAACGTTGAAAGAATAACTAAGTTCTTTTCAAGAAGCGGTATTTCAAGATTTGTTGCTTCGTCAATTGCTCGCTGGACTTCACTGAGTTTTTTCTCGGCATCGTATTCAGGGTCGCTTTCGACTTGCTTGAAGCGTTCTAAGCCCGCACGCAGAATGTTTGCCACTGAGCCACGCTGCTTGTCACACTCGGCAATCGCGTCGTCAATTTTTCCTTCTCCGATCAACTCGATGCATCGCTTAATGAACAGTGCGACATCTCCTGTACCACGTGCTTTGTTGATCGAAAGCATCCGCTCGATCGAAAACGTTACCGCAAGGAGCAAGCACGCCAAGAGCAGCCCTACCAGTGGACCACCTGTGTAAATCATCCCCAGTGTATTGACTGGCTGGGTAATATCACCGCCTTTGAAATTGCTCGGTGCCCCCAGGACAAAAAAGTATACGCTGTACGATACAATCAATGCCAGCGTGATGACCACGACATTGAACAGGTTCTTCATAACGCGTCACGAATTAGTGGATGATGACTGAAGTGAATCAAGCGCTGATTTGCGATCACGATGGATGTCAAACACCATCGAAAGCTTGGTGATGACAAAGATATTCTCCAACGACTGACTCAAGCCACAAAGAAGAATTTTTCCACCCTGTTTGGTAATGCTCGAGTGCGCTGCTATCAACACACCAAGCGCTGTTGAATTCAGATACGTCACATTAGACATATCCAGCACAATTGAGCGACTACCTGATTGAATCAGTCCAGTTAGAGCTGTACGGAGTTCATCGGTCTCTGTGCCTCCGATAAACTGCCCACGTAAGACGAGCAGATCGACATCTCCGACTCGCTCGTATTGAACACCGGCTGATAACATACGCACTCATTTACTAGTTCAAAATCGGCGCCAAAACTACGGTATCACACACATTTTGCACAAGGCAAAATTGCGTAATGTTGTACAGCGCTGATCATATGTACCGACGATATAGCGCTCAACACCTTCGTCATCGCATGCAATAACCGTCTCAGCACTTTTGAACATCCCAGCAACTATCTGCGCTTGGTCTATAGCACATTCTAAAGCAAACATTCCCGCTTTCGTCAACAATATCGGGAGAAGTTCTGCATAGCGGCGAAAAAATCGTAAACCATCACCGCCATCAGTAAGGGCAATGCGTGGCTCATGATGCAATTCTGGCTCCAAGATGACATACTCACCCGTTGCGATGTACGGTGGGTTAGACATCACCAAATCGTACTGCACATCGTTCGGCACAGCATTGAACACGTCTTGTTTTTCAAAGATCACGTTTGCGATACCATTCTGCAGCGCATTCGAACATGCAACTGCGATCGCCTCAGCCGAACAATCCCAACCGACAACCTGTGCCGAAGGGAACATCCGCGCAAGCGCCAGTGCAATACACCCCGATCCTGTACCAATGTCGAGAATCCGCTGCGGCGCTGTACCGCTGTGATGATAAGTAGCAACGATCCGAGCCACTAATGTTTCGGTCTCTGGTCGTGGAATCAGTACGGCCGGTGTAACGGCGATCTCAAGACCGTAAAACTCAACAGAACCCAACAAATACTGCAACGGGATCCTACGCTCGGTTCGCTGATGAACAATGTATTCTAAGCGCTCAAGCACGTCGGCATCGAGCACATGCTCTGGGCGTGCATGAAGGTCGAGTGTACTGCATCCGCTGAGCCAATGCACGAGTAATTCTGCTTCACGGCGTGACTCCGCGATGCCTGCTGCACGTAGTCGTTGCTCAATTTGCCGAAATGTATCGCGCAGTGTCATTCTCACCGGCATTGCTATCGAATACCTCCTGCAGTGAACGCACGTTTATCTGCCCCACTCGCAAGGCACGAATTGCTTCCAGCGAAGCCTCTGCGGCTGCCAAAGTTGTAAAAAACGGAATTTTGTGTTGCATCGCTGTCATTCCCATGATGAACTCGTCGTGACGTGCACGTTCACCAAGGGGTGTGTTGATCAAAATTTGCACGTCACCATTTTTGATGTGATCAATAATGCTCGGACGCCCCTCGTAATGTTTGAGAACAGTTTCTGCTGGAACACCATGCCGACGGAGAAACTCTGCTGTACCGCTTGTCGCAATAATGCCAAACCCAAGTTCAATATATCCGCGAGCAATCGCAACAGCATGCTCAGTTTTATCCTCCGGTCGGAGGGAAAGGAACACTTTCCCTTCGAGAGGAACACGGCTACCTGTTGCCTGATGCGCCTTGAGGAGAGCAGCACCGAACGTTTCGTCGAATCCCATCACCTCACCTGTGGAGCGCATTTCTGGGCCCGGGAATACGTTTACTCGCTGGAACTTTGTAAAAGGAAACACAGGCTCCTTGATTGCAACGCCTCGCGGCTGGAGTATCCCACTACCCCATCCCAGCTCCCGCAGTGTTTTGCCGAGCATGATGTGAGTAGCAATCTCGACAATCGGCACACCGGTCGCTTTTGCAATGAATGGAACCGTCCGCGATGCTCGAGGATTAGCTTCGAGCACATAAATCGTGTCGCCCTGGAGCGCATACTGTACATTAAGCAAACCACGCACACCGAGTGCACGGGCTAACCGCTCGGTATAGCCCACGATACGTCGCACTTGATCGGTGGCGAGATTATATGGCGGCACAACGCATGACGAGTCGCCCGAGTGAATTCCTGCCTCTTCGATGTGTTGCATGATACCTGCAATCAGCACATCACTGCCATCGGCGATACAGTCGACATCGAACTCGTATGCATGTTCGAGAAAATGATCCACAAGCACCGGATGCTCGGGAGAATGCTCGAGTGCCTCACGAGTGTATCGGCGGACTGTTTCTTCTCGGTAGCAAATCTGCATGGCACGCCCACCGAGAACATACGACGGACGCACCAAGACTGGGTAGCCGATCCGCTCTGCAATTTCAACTGCTTCATCTTCGCTCATCGCAGTACCGTATGCAGGACAAGGAATGGCGAGCTGATCGAGAAGTTGACCAAAGCGCTTGCGATCCTCAGCCAAGTCAATTCCCTCCCACAGTGTCCCCAGCAATGGCACTTTAGCTTCGACTAATGCACCAGCAAGCTTCAAGGGTGTTTGTCCACCAAGTGTAACAATAACCCCATCTGGCTGTTCGAGTTCGATAATGTTCATGACATCTTCAAAGGTTAGCGGCTCAAAATATAGTTTATCTGCAGTATCGTAATCTGTTGAAACAGTCTCTGGATTACAGTTGATCATGATTGCTTCCCAACCGAGTTTGTGTGCAGCCCATACAGCACGCACGCAGCAATAGTCAAACTCGATCCCTTGCCCGATGCGATTTGGACCGCTGCCTAAAATGATCACTTTTTGCCGGGAAGATCGAACGGCTTCGTTTTCGTCGCTATAGGTCGAGTAGTGATATGGTGTCTCTGACTCGAATTCGGCAGCGCATGTATCAATCGTTTTGAAGGTAGGGACTATTCCCCACTGCTTGCGAAGTGCTCGAATTTCTTGTTCAGTACATCTGGCCATTACGGCTAACTGAACATCGGAAAAGCCAAGCTGTTTGAGACGACGAAGTACCGCAGGTGAAGTTCGCATGGACAAGGGACGCTCGTCATTGCTAACAGTTTCGCTCCACCCGTTGGCTGCTTCGACAATTTGTGCGCACTGGTCAATGAACCACGGATCGTATCCGGTAAGCGTGTGAATCTCTTCGATACTCATCCCAACACGAAGTGCATCGCACAAATCGAATAGGGAGTGCGAAGACCGCTGTCCAAGCCGACTACGCAAAAGCTGCATCTCGCTATCGCCAAGCGCAAGGCGCGAGCAATACTCCGGACGATCGAAACCGAAACCATAGCGTTTTTTCTCAAGCGAGCGAATCGCTTTCTGCAATGCTTCCTTGAATGTGCGTCCAACAGCCATCACCTCGCCGACCGATTTCATCTGAACGCCAAGCCGATCTTCTGCCTCACGGAACTTTTCGAAATCCCACCGCGGAATCTTGACTACAACATAATCAAGTGCTGGTTCAAACGATGACGGCGTCCGGCGCGTGATGTCATTTTGAATTTCATCAAGAGTATAGCCGACAGCAAGTTTAGCTGCTATCTTGGCAATGGGGAATCCTGTTGCTTTTGATGCTAATGCGGAACTCCGAGATACACGTGGATTCATCTCGATAACGACCATGCGTCCAGTCCGCGGATTGACCGCAAATTGGATATTCGAGCCACCCGTATCAACGCCGACAGCACGAATAATGCGGATCGCTGCATCGCGCATGCGTTGATATTCGCGGTCCGATAGCGTCTGTGCCGGTGCAACGGTGATCGAGTCCCCCGTGTGCACTCCCATCGGGTCAAAATTCTCAATGGAACACACGATAACCACATTGTCCGCACGATCGCGCATAACCTCCAGCTCGTACTCTTTCCACCCGAGAACGGACTCCTCAACCAGCACACGATGTACCGGCGATGCAAGCAGTCCATTGCGAAGTATTTCAGCAAATTCTTCCATGTTGTAAGCGACTCCTCCTCCTGTCCCGCCCAGTGTAAACGATGGACGGATAATAACCGGAAAACCGATGTCCTCGATCGCGGCTAACCCTTCCTCGACGCTGGTGACAAATGCACCACGTGGCATTTCCAATTCGCATGATTGCACCACACGAAGAAATTCCATCCGATCCTCCGCAAGTTGGATTGCACGGAGATTCGACCCGATGAGTTCAACCCCGTAGCGTTCCAGAACACCACGTTCAGCAAGTTCGACGGCTAAGTTCAACCCTGTTTGTCCCCCCATCGTTGGGAGCAACGCATCAGGACGCTCCTTGGCGATAATGCGCTCGAGTGTTGCGGCAGTCAACGGCTCGATGTACGTCGCATCAGCAATTTCCGGATCAGTCATGATGGTAGCAGGATTCGAGTTGACGAGAACAACTCGAAAGCCATCCTGACGGAGTGCTTTGCATGCCTGCGTCCCACTGTAGTCAAATTCACATGCTTGACCGATCACAATTGGTCCAGAACCAACAATTAGAATCGAGCGTAAATCTGTGCGCTTAGGCATTACAGGGATAGTATTTGTTCAACACAATCCGGTGCAAGTGTTTCGATAAGGAGCGCCATGCGTACCATTACACCATTAGTAACCTGGCGTTGAATCATGCTGCGCTCGTGTTCGATGAGCGCTGCATCGAGTTCGACATCAGCATTGACGGGACCAGGATGGCAGATGATCGCACGTGTTGCATCGAGATGCTCATAGCGAATTGAATAGCGGCGCCGATAATCTGCAAACGAGGGCACCAGTCCGCTGCTCATGCGTTCACGTTGGAGACGCAGTACGATCACCGCATCTGCCCATGCCATTGCTGATGCTGCATCCGGCAAGCGTTCGATATCATCTCGAAGCAAATGTGGCATGAGTAATGGCGGCGCGCACACACCGATCTGCGCACCGAACATACGTAGTAGTGCGATATCGGAGCGAAATACTCTACTGTGGAGCAGGTCACCCACAATCGCAACGCGCCGACCCTCGATGCTCCCGAGCACATCGAGCAACGTCAAGACGTCGAGCAATGCTTGAGTGGGATGCTCATGACAACCGTCGCCAGCATTGATGATCGCTGCAGTATGCACAAATCGAGCAGCATAATCGGCGGCACCGCTGGCACTATGGCGGATGATTATTGCATCGAACCCCATTGCGTCGAGTGTGCGGATTGTATCAGCCGTGCTTTCGCCTTTCTCAATGCTGCTTCCACTGGCACTAAACGTCATGACTCTGCACCCAAGTGTGCATGCAGCCAGTTCGAATGACATACGCGTACGTGTACTCGGCTCGAAAAAGGCAAGAGCAACTGAGCGATCGAGTGTCGGCAACCGGTGGCAACGGTTTCGGATTGCACGTGCGAGCGCGAGAATCTGCTGGCATCGCTGCCAGCCCATTTGTTCAATGCCAAGTGCGTGAGAAGTCATTGATTCCTGCATCGGGATATATGCAAAAAAAAGCCGCCCCGAAGAGCGGCTTTGAGCAACCGGCTATTTTTTCGCCTTCGGCACCTTGCCGGTGTTAACTACATCGGCAAGCGCTTTGCCGGGTTTGAAGCGAGCAACTTTGCGGGCCGGAATTTTAATTGGTTCGCCCGTGCGCGGATTTTTGCCTTTCCGTGCTGACCGTTTCGTGACGGAGAACGTCCCAAAACCAACGAGCGAAATGTTATTGCCCTTTGCAAGCGACGCCTGTATTGCATGCAAAGTTGCATTGAGGGCGTTCTCGGCTTGTGCCTTCGATAGCCCAGCGGTCTTAGCAATCGCCTCGACCAGTTCACCTTTGTTCATGGAAAATCCCCACGAATAGTGAAACATATCGGAAATTGCGCCGCAAACATACAGAGCATTCAAGCTACTTTGCAAGAAGATTTTTTTTTAGAGCGTGATTTGATGCGGCTTTCAGGGCTATCGCGGTCTTTCGATATCCAGAATGCGATACCGAATTGTGCCTGCTGGGGTCTTTGTTTCAATTGTATCGCCGACCGTTTTTCCCAACAAAGCCTTTCCTAACGGGGATGTGACAGAGAGTAGATTTTTTTCGATATCTGCCTCTTCTGCACTAACCAGGGTGAACGTCAATTCGGTGTGTGTACGCTCATTGAGCACACGCACGGTACTGAAGATGTACACTTTGTGGTCATCAGGAAGCTCTGACGGGTCAATAACCTTTGCATTCGCCAGCGTACGTTCGAGTTTGGCAATACGGATTTCGAGCAGCTCTTGCTCGTGGAGTGCAGCATCGTAATCAGCATTTTCCGAAAGGTCACCGTGCGAACGTGCATCTGCGATATTACGCGCAACTTCTGCACGTCTCTGTGTTTTCAAATGATGCAGCTCTTCCTGCAATTGCTGCATGCGCTCGCGTGAGATGTACACAAAGTCTGCCATATCCGACAATCCAAAGTCTTTAACATTCAATGCTAAAACAAAGACAGCCGCTCGAGACCTACCAGCGGCTGCTTGGCGTGCAAAGATACGCCTTGCTCAAATGCCGTCGAGCAAATGCCCCATCTTAAGCTTTTTCGTTTCCAGATAGCGACGGTTAATCTCGTTGGGTTCAACGACGATCGGTACCCGTTCAACAATTTCCAGACCGAAACTTGCTAGACCGACACGTTTAGTTGGGTTATTGGTCAGCAGGCGCATTTTTCGCACGCCAAGGTCGTAGAGAATTTGTGCTCCGATACCATACTCGCGAGCATCGGGTTTGAAGCCCAAATGCACATTGGCATCGACAGTGTCGAGACCGTGCTCTTGCTGAAGCCGATACGCTTGAATCTTTCCGACTAAACCAATTCCACGTCCTTCCTGACGCATGTACAGTACCACACCCTTTCCCTCACGCTCGATCGCACGAAGTGCAGCGTGGAGTTGTGCTCCACAGTCGCAATGCAGCGAGCCGAATACATCGCCAGTCATGCATTCGCTATGCACACGTACCAACACCGGTTCATCTGATGCGATTATACCCTTGACCAATGCAATGTGCTCCTTGCTGTCGTGTTTATTGACATACACTTTGAAGTCAAACTCCCCGAATGCGGTCATGAGTTTTGTTTCAGCTTGCAGCTCGATGATCCGCTCTCGCTGAAGACGATATGCGATCAAATCGGCAATCGTCACGACTGCCAATCCATACTGGCGAGCAAACTCGATGAGCTGTTGTCCACGGAGCATTTCACCATCGTCGCCAATGATCTCGCAGATGACGCCAACAGGCTCCAGGCCCGCCAAGGCGCATAAATCTACGATCGCTTCGGTATGCCCGGCACGACGCAGCACTCCCTCATCGCGCGCAATGAGTGGAAATACATGCCCCGGACGCGCAAAGTCGGTAGGGTGCACAGCGGAATTGGCTAATGCTCGAATCGTCGCACTCCGGTCAGCAGCTGAAATACCGGTAGTTGTACCGTGAACATAGTCCACTGAAACAGTAAAACCCGTTCCATGCAATGCGGTGTTAGTAGCAACCATCGGTGTAAGAGAAAGGGCATCAGCACGTTCCTTCCGCATCGGTACGCAGATAAGCCCACGTGCATGATTGGTCATAAAACGAATGTGCTCTGGCGTACAAAGCTGTGCTGCACACGCGATATCACCCTCATTCTCACGCTCTTCGTCATCAGCGATGACAATGAGACGCCCGGCACGTAGCTCATCAATTGCACGTTCGATTGTATCGAATCCGAGCACTCTGCTCATAGGCTCCTAATCGCTCGTTTTCTTTTCGACTGTCGCAATGGCAACCTTTTCGAACCGCACTCGAACGTTATCGGCAATTTGCACGACAACGGTTTTATCGTCCATGTCTGTGACAGTGCCGTGAATGCCCGCACTTGTAATCACACGATCACCGCGCTTGAGTTCATCAAGCATCTTTTTCATCTCGCGTTGACGCTTCTGCTGCGGTCGAATGATAAAAAAGTAAAACACCATAATAATCAACCCGAACATCACCACTGTCGAGATAAGCTGACCCGTCGGGTCAGGTGCGCCAGCAGGAGATTGCGCTACGAGCGCAGGTGCAATAAATGTTAGCAATAAAGCGACAAAACGATGCATAGACAATCAGCCGAAATCGTTGAACATTATAGGCACTCAGCATTCACCCTTGTTCGGGGTAATACTGCTCGAGAAATTCCTTAGACCATTGACGGAAGGTTCCGTCGAGTATTTTCTGCCGTGCAGTGCGCACCAGCCATCGGTAAAATGCAAGATTCTGCCACGTTGCAAGCGTTAGTCCCAATATTTCTCCACTGACAAATAAATGACGAAGGTATCCTAATGAATGAGCTTCAACACCGAGCTCGTTCCACGCTGGCTCGACGGGCTCGTGACTAAACTTAAAGCGCTGATTGCGAATATTTATCCGTCCGCGCGTGGTGAAGATTGTTCCATTACGAGCATTTCGCGTGGGCATGACACAATCAAACATATCCACACCCAGTGCAATCGAACGTAGAATATTTGCTGGGGAGCCAACTCCCATCAGATAACGCGGTTTATCCAATGGAAGCAAATCAGTACAGAAATCAGTGATTTCATACATCGTCTCGGCTGGCTCACCCACAGCTAATCCTCCGATTGCATATCCATCGAATGGTAGTGCACAAAGTTCCTCGATAGACTGTCGCCGTAGGTCTGGATATACGCTGCCCTGGATGATTGCATACAACTGCTGACGAAAACCGTACAATGGCGCGCTATTCTGGTGGACGTGGAGGCACTCACGTTCCCAGCGAATACTTCGTTGCAGTGCTGATTCAGCATCATGTCGTGTACACGGATAACCAACACATTCATCGAACGACATCATTACATCGGATCCGATCGCGCGTTGAGTCGCAATCACTGACTCTGGTGTAAACAAATGGCGCGATCCATCAATGTGAGAACGGAATTCAACACCATCGTCAAGAATGCGTCGCAATGCACCGAGCGAGTACACTTGGAAACCACCGCTATCAGTCAAGATGGCTCCCGCCCACTGTATCATTTGATGCAAACCACCCAAAGCACGAAGTGCATCGGTTCCAGGTCGAAGGTACAAGTGATATGTATTTGAAAGGAGGATTGAGTAGCCAAGTGCAGCTGCGATGCGATGATCGAGCGCTTTGATTGCACCTTGTGTTGCTACGGGCATGAACACCGGTGTTTCGACGAGGCCATGATCGGTACGCAGAATCCCGGCTCGTGCTTTTGTCTGCGGATCAATTGCAACGACTTCAAACGTGTGCAGACGTACGTACATACCGTCGGATAACGTCTGTCAAACAAATCCCAACACATGCACCAAGCGCGTCAGCGCACCAATCGAGGGCATCAGCAGTGCGTCCTGGTACGATTGCCTGGTGTGCTTCGTCACTTGCAGCAAAGAGTAAAGCCAACGTTATGGCGACGATGATTTGGTGCCGCGGTGTTCGCATTATCGTTGTCATCGCAAGAAGCACTGTCCAGCCATATACAGCGTAGAGGACGAAATGATACACTTTGTCTGCAAACGAAAATGGCAGAGGAATTGTCCCGGGTTGCGCCGAGAGCGAAATAATTACGATACTCATTCCAATCGCTGGCAGCCAACGAAACAAGCGGCGCGTCATCGAGCTTCGTCGAGCATTTGACTTATTGCACTGAGAGAATCAATAAGGTGTGAAGCTCGTGTGGCAAGATGTCCGTTCTGCTCTGCGGCATAACGTCCTGCCAGAGCATGCAGGACAACACCCATCCATGCAGCATCAATTTGCGTATAGCCTTGTGCCCATAGCGCTGCGATGATACCAGTGAGCACATCTCCTGTACCTCCAGTAGCAAGGGCTGGATTATACCACGTTGCCCAGTATGTCCGCGTGTTATCACTGATTTGCACCGGAAAATCTTTCAGTACGACCGTCGCACCTGTTGCACGTGACAATTCGTGTGCGTGGTAGTGCGCGCTACTGGCTATTTCGCGTGTACGCACTTCGAGAATTCGAGACAACTCACCTCGATGTGGCGTGAGAGTGACACCACCGAGCGACATATTTGCTTTCACTGTACGAAGGGCATCTGCATCGAGCACAAGCGGTATTTGACCACGGCAGTAGTCGAGTATTTTCTGGACTAGCTCGAGAGTCTCTGCTCGATCCCCAAGACCTGGACCAATAGCCGCCACAGTTGCTCGCGAAAGACGACTTTCGATCATATCCCATGCGTGCACATCAAGCACGGGACGCTCGTACCGATGGGGCATGACTTCGGGAAATAAGGCGGGATGCACCGATGGCGTCACCAGCTCCACTAAGCCTGCACCAGCTGCGACAGCCGCATTAGCACAGAGTGCAGCCGCGCCTGGCATGCTACTGGAACCAGCGATGATAAGCACACGCCCGTAGTCGAACTTCGTGGTACGAGGTTTACGAGGGCGATAGACTGTACGGAAGTCGTTCTCGCCGATAAGCCATAGAGATGCATACTCATCGAGAACCGAGCTGGGTATGCCAATCTGAGCAACCTCGACCACACCGCAAACAGTAGGACCGTCACCAAGCAATAAGCCATTTTTGAGCGCACCCATCGTGATAGTCAAGTCAGCTCGGAAACATGGTTCGAAAGCCGTTCCTGTGGCAGCATCAAGTCCGGTAGGTATATCCAATGCAATGCGGCAAGCATTGTGACGATTCGCCCAATCAACCAACGATGATATTGGTTGTCGTGGTGCACCGTGAGCACCCACACCAAGAAGTGCATCCACAACGACATCGAATTGGGACGATAATACCGACTCGTCACCGTTCCATTCGACAATCGGGATATTGAGTAACCGTGTAGCGGTTGCATTTACTGCAGTTTCGGGCGACATTCGCTCATAGTCCCCACAAAACACGATTGTCACCAGAGCTACTTCAGACAGATGCCGAGCTAAGGCAAAACCATCTCCGCCGTTATTACCACTACCACAAAGAATTGCAACGCGACACTGCCGAGAAAGATTGTACCGCCTGCAGATAATCTCTGCAGCAGATCGAGCAGCATTTTCCATTAGTACAATTGCTGGAATTCTGAGCTGCTCGATAGCTGTGCGATCAGCATCGCGCATGCGCTCGGGCAGTAACACAGGCTGCATCGTTAGGCTCAGATATGAAACTGTTCGGTGAGGATGTGACTTGCCGATACACCACGTACCTTGAGAATAGCACGCATATCGTCGAGCATCGCTTTTCCGCCACAAAGGTAAAAGTAACTTTCTGGATCAAAAGGAATATCAGTGATATGATCGGTAACACGACCTACAAGCCCTCTCCAATCATCGTCTGGCTGCGTAAGCGTGATTGCGTAGCGAAATTTGTCGCTGTCGGCAGCAAATGTATCGAAAACATCTTGCCAAAAGATATTTGTACGGTGCCTCAATCCCCATAGCAGAGCGATCAACTGACCATCCTGCTTATAGAGCCACTCAGCAATTGGTCGCAACGATGCGATTCCGGAACCGGTCGCAACGAGAATATGGCGGTGAGTTTTCTCCGCCTGTGGCACCAATCTACCAAATGGTAACACAACTTCCACCGGGGTTCCTATCGCAGCAGAATCGAGGAACGAAGAAGCAAGCCCACCATCGAGACGCTCGACAAGTAGGATTAGTTGCGTAGTAGCTGTATCCGGCAGATTGGTAATGCTGTAGCTACGTCGTTGACCATCAAGCACGATGTTCAAGTACTGCCCTGGCAAATAAAACACTGGATGTTCAAGTTCCAGGGCAACTTCGAAGTATTTTCCTCCGGGATCAGCGTTTCTCCGCCAGGCAAGACGAGCAATTGTGTGAATAGGTTTTTGCACGTGGATTTGATAATCAGTGAACACATCAATCGAGTGCTGCACGACGCTGTCGCACAAATTCAATGACCGCGGGCAAGGTCGAAATCACAATGATCGCGGCAATGACAAGTGTGAAATTGTTTCTCACAACTGGCATATTCCCGAACCAATAGCCGAGCACAGTAAAACTGACAACCCAGGCAATCGCACCGATAACATTGAACATCGCAAAGCGACGGTAAGTCATTTCGCCCAGCCCTGCAATAAATGGAGCGAACGTTCGCACAATTGGGACAAAACGCGCCAGCATGATGGTTTTTCCACCATGGTGCTCATAAAATGCGTGCGTACGGTCAAGGTGTTCGCGTCGAATCCACCGTTGCCACTGCGGATGTGTCAAAATAAAATGACCGCAGCGGTTGCCAACAGTATAGTTGAGAGCATCACCCGCGATCGCAGCAATGACGAGTGCTACAAGTATTATTTCCAGCTCCAGAGCACCAAGTGCACAAAGCGAACCGACTGCGAATAGTAACGAATCACCAGGCAGAAATGGGGTCACAACGAAGCCCGTTTCGGCAAAGATCACCAGGAATAACACTACATATGCCCACCCGCCTCCCCACGTAACCAAATCGGCAATGTGGCGATCTAAATGCAGCACAACATCGAATACGCTAGCGAGGAAATCCATGGAGCTAAACAGTACAAAAACATGTGTGGCGCAAGACGAACGTAGTTACTGTGGATTATGTAATTGAACTGCACGACGAACACTTCCGCCAGCTTTTTCGAGAAGTACTTGTGCTCTGTCAGCATCGCAGGCTGCCATCGCCATAATCAAAGCAATTTTTACCTGACCTCCTGCGCGTTCCAGATATGCAGTGGCAGTATCGTAGTCACACCCAGTCAGGCGCATAACGATACCTTTGGCACGCTCGCGAAGTTTAGCGCTCAGGGGCTGCACATCTACCATGATGTTACCAAACGTCTTACCGATACGAACCATTACAGCCGTTGAGAGCATATTGAGCACGAGCTTTTGCGCAGTACCAGATTTAAGCCGCGTCGAACCAGCAAGAATTTCCGGTCCGACATCCGGTGCAATGATACAGTCAGCAGCAATACCAAAACTTTCCACTTGAGCACGATCATTGGTTGTTATCAAAACAGTGAATGCACCACGCCGTTTTGCTTCTTCGAGCGCGCCAAGCACGAATGGAGTTCGACCCGATGCACTAAGCCCACAGACGGCGTCAATATTGGTAACGTTTTCGGAGACTATCGCACGTGCACCAGCGTGTGGGTCGTCTTCGGCACCTTCTTGAGCGGCAAACACTGCTTGCGGACCTCCAGCAATAATACCACGCACCATTATCGGTGGCACACCAAATGTGGGCGGACATTCAGCCGCGTCGAGAATTCCGAGCCGACCACTTGTGCCAGCTCCCACATAAATCAAGCGACCGCCACGGCGAAAAGCATTTGCAATTGCTTCGACAGCATGAGCAATGAAGGGTATCTCCTGACGCACTGCAAGTGCCACGCGACAATCCTCATCGTTCATCAATCGGAGGAAATCGTCAGTAGCAAGTGTATCCATTGCCTCCGAATCGGGATTGAGTTGTTCTGTCCGCAGTTGCGAGATTTGCTCAAATAGTCTACTACTCATAGTAACGTGCCCCCCAAAATGAGCATTGCAACGACAAAATAAATGACAATACCGCTGACATCTACCAACGTAGCGATAAATGGCGCGGACGAAGTCGCGGGATCGAATCCGAGCCGATACAGCGTCAGCGGCAACATCGCGCCTATTGTTGTTCCCCACAGCACAATACCAATCAAACCCAGACCGACCGTCAGAGCAATCAAGAAGTGGTGGCTACCATAGATTGGACCAAAGAGTAACGTCCATAGCTCAATTCGAAAGAATCCAAGCGTACCCAAGATGGTACCAAGTGCCAAACCAGAAGCAAGCTCCCGCCGCAATACAAACCACCAATCACGAAATGTTATTTCCTGCAGTGCGAGAGCACGTGTGATAAGTGTTGCAGCTTGGGAACCAGAGTTTCCGCCAGACGAGATGACTAGTGGTAAAAAGAGCACGAGCACAACAGCTCGCTCGATCTGTTTTTCGAAGAACGTCAGTGCTGTTGTTGTGAGCATTTCACTGAGCATCAGTGCTGTGAGCCACCCCGCCCGTTTGCGGATTAGGACGCCGACTGGTGTTGCTCGATAGCTGATGTCCAGTGCTTCCATACCGCCGAGTTTCTGGATGTCTTCTGTTGCTTCCTGCTCGGCAACGTCAAATACGTCGTCGAATGTAACAATACCAACCAAAATCCCATTGGAATCGACCACCGGCAAAACTGAGAGGTCGAATTTCTCCATCATACGGACAGCTTCCTCTTGGTCATCGAATGCCGACAGACTCGGTGTTTCTTCCATCAATTCCCCAATTGCTGCTGTGGGTTCAGACAGTATAAGCGTCCGCAAGCGAACAACTCCCAGCAAGCGCCCACGAGAATCACACACATAGAGGCGATTAAGTGTTTCGCTGTCGTGTCCGTGTTGCCGGATATGCTCGAGAGCGTGTGCGACTGTCCATCCTGGTTCGAGCGCAAGAAAGTCGGGCGTCATCAATCGCCCAACACTTTCTTCTGGATAGCCAAGCAGCCATCGAGATTCGCGAAGATCCTCTGGATCGAGGAGATTCAAAAGACGATTGGTGACGTGACCGGGTAATTCAGCCAGAAGGGCAGTACGATCGTCCGGAGGTAGGGCTGATAGTAGTTGGCGAGTTTCGGAATCTGTTAACTCGCGGAGGAGATTGACCTGTTGGTCCGGCTCCAGGTACGAAAAAACTTCATGAGCCAGCTCTTGCGGCAATGCACGGTAAAGCAGAACACGCTCGTGTTTTTCGACGTTGAGCATCAAGTCAGCAATTTCGGCCGGCGACCACGTTACCAGCACTTCTCGCAGAAGCGACCACTCTCGCTGCTCAATAAGTTCATGGATTTCGGGGAGAAGCAACTCTTTGAGCATCGCCGCGACTTGAATAAAAAACTACAGTGCAAAAATAGCCCGCAACTCTCCGCAAACTCTTGTAAAATGCTGACTCAAACACGTATTTTTGCAATCCGGAATTGTTACGTGAATTACAATGGCACATCACAAATCAGCGCTCAAGCGAATACGACAATCTCGCAGGCGCAATCAGTATAATCGCCAGTGGAAATGGCTCATCAAACGTGCAGCCAAAGCGGTTCAGCGGGCTACTTCTTTGGAGGAAGCAGAAAAGCTTCTGCACGTTGCAGCTAAAGTCATTGACCGAAGTGCTGCGCGAGGAGTTATCCATCGCAATACGGCTGCAAATAAAAAGTCCTCGCTGGCACGTTTCGTTAATGCGCATTTTACAAAAACGTCATCTTCGGTAGCGTAGCACGCTCTCGAAATGCTATCGCACCCGTAGCTCAATTGGATAGAGCATCTGACTACGGATCAGAAGGTTTGGGGTTCGAATCCCTACGGGTGCGCACAAAATTTTTTTGATCCCTTCTCCACATGAGAAGGGATTTTTTATGAGCTCTTTTTCACAACATGAGCTGTTGAAGCTTGCGACGAGCGAGAATCGCAGCTTCGGTGTGGGGGTAGCGTTCAAGCAAGGAACGGAGCAACTGTTTCGCGCGTTCAACGTCCCCTTGCGCAGCTGCAATTTCTGCGAGCAGATAGTGGGTATCAGCAGCGCGCGGCGAGTTGCTCCCACGCAAACGAGCTAATGCTGATTCTACATCTTCTGCTGCACGGTTATATTGGCTAAGCATGAAGTAGGAAAGCCCCCTCCAGTACAAGTATTCCCCACTGTATGGTGAACTTTGTTCCAGCAAACGTCCCAAGTAGTCTATTGCAGCAGTGTACTTTTTTGACCGGAAATTGATCATCGCACTATCAAAGAGCTGATCGCCCCCCTGTCGTTGTTTGTGCCGTTGCGCCGATGGTAGTGGTAAAGGTAGCTGTTCATTTTTCCGACGCGGTGCAACTTGCTCTCCACCGCGCTTTGGTGAGTGAGAGGGTTCGGCAAGTCGTCGCTGACTACGTATTGGTTGTGTCCGTGTCTCGACGGTACCATCACCGCTATCGGGTAGTATCAACCCTGGTTTTGGCGGTAACCGTGGTAACGCACCAGGAGTAGTGCGAGGCAGTGGTGGTTCCTTTCCCCTCACAACATCAGGTTCACTGGATATAGAATCCAACGACTTTGAAGATCGAGTTGTCTCCAGCATGCGTCGCAGAGCCGCAAGGTGTACCTCGATCGTATCGAGACGGTTTTCTATCGTAACCTGTCGCCGAGCGATGTCATCCATGTAGGCTCGCAACGGTAGCAGGCGCGATTGGACGGTATCGCTCTGCGTTTCTGCAGTCGATGGCTTGCTTAGTTCTGCTGTCGTCGAAGCTTGGGTAGGCGCTTGCTTCTCTTTACTGACAGGACCAACTGCACGACAGCCACACGCAGCAAGGACCAGGACACCAAACGCAAGCCTCAACGTCACCGATCGAGCATGCACAGCGCAAAGGTAATGTTACAGTTCAAGTTCGTGCAATGTTGTGTACCGCACATCTCGTGCCATCCGATTGATGCGGTTAATGTAATCATTGTAGTCCTCACGCTGAAGCAACCGCTCCTCGCTTGTATCGAAATCTTCCTGTGAGGGGTAGAGCGTCAGTTCGGTGTATTCGTGATTTTTTCCCTCGAAGACGTAGTATTCGATACCTTCTTCCGCATAGATCGAGCGGAGTCGGCGCACTACTTCACGGAACTCCGGTAAATGCTCTGCATCGATGACGTAAGTCATCGAAAACAACACTTTGGACATTACACGAGATGGGAAAAGTGAAAACGGATGCGAAAATACGCAGTTCAATACTTCAGAATGCTTTCGAGCGCTGAAGCAATGGACTGGGCATTCGGCAGAGCTGCTTGCTCGAGCGTTGGTGCAAATGGCGTCGGCGAATCGAATGCGGTGACACGAATGATCGGTGCATCAAGCCATTCAAAACAATTCTGTGCAATACGAGCAGCAACTTCTCCCCCAAAACCGCCTGTCAATACAGCCTCGTGCGCAATAATCACACGCCCCGTTTTGCGCACAGATGTAAACACGGTTTCCTCGTCAAAAGGCACGAGCGTACGTATATCAAGCACCTCGACCGATACTCCACGAGCAGCAAATTGTTCTGCAGCCTCGAGTGCCATGTGTACCGCAGAACCATATCCTACCACGGTTGCATCGTTACCGCTGCGGACAATGCGTGCACGCCCGAGCGGTACCACATACTCACCCTCTGGGACATCTTCTTTGATCTTGCGGTAGAGCCCTTTGTGTTCGAAAAACAACACAGGATTATCGTCTCGTATTGCTGCGAGCAACAATCCCTTGGCATCGGATGGAAAAGCCGGACAGACAACTTTCAGCCCAGTTGCATGGACGAACCAATTCTCCGGATTACGCGAATGGAAAGGATTCGCGCCCACACCACCTCCACTCGGACCGCGGATAACAATCGGTACACCAATTCCCCAGCGGTAAGCTGTCGTGCCAGCAACATTAACAATCTGATTGAAGCCATTAGTAATAAAATCCATGAATTGCATTTCCGCAACTGGACGTAGTCCATTGAGTGCAGCACCGATTGCGGCACCAATGATTGCAGCCTCCGAAATTGGTGCATCGAGCACTCGATCAGGACCAAACTCCTCGATAAACCCTTTTGTGACCTTAAATGCACCGCCATAGACACCGATATCCTCGCCTATGAGGAACACCCGCTCATCTCGACGCATTTCGTATCGAAGAGCATCACTAATTGCTTCCAAATACGTCATAATGGGCATGGAGCAGAGACGGAGCTATGTTTCGACAATTCGCGTGTGGAGTATAATGTAATTCCCATCGCGCGTGCGTCCCCATAGGAAAACTTCGACGGTGTACTCCCCAATCCAATAATGCTTCGGCGCCGTTACGTTCGCAAAGAACAGGTCTCGCGCCTGCTGATACTGTGCAGTATGGCGACGTTCTTGTTCATTTTGCCAAGGGTATGTTTCTATCACACCATCGAAAAAGTCTTCGGGTGGTACCTTTGAGATTGGACTATCCGACGGGATACCGAAGTAGTCCATCACTGCATCGACAGTAAGGGAACCACGTTCGGAAGTATCCCACATCATAACGCCGATTGGAGCATCGGTTTCACTAGGATACATCAAGTCAGCTGTTAGCTCGTCGAGCCGACGGTAGAGTTCTGCTGCACTGGAGAACTGATTGGACATGTACGTGTCAGCCCAAGTAGGTGCGAAGTTCCCTCGATCGCGAAGCGTGACGCAACCGACGAATCGCTTTTTCCTTGATTTGACGAACACGCTCGCGGGTTAAACTAAGTTTTTCGCCAATTTCTTCCAAGGTCAGTTGCGGGCACCCATCCACGCCAAAATAGTAGCGAATCACTGCCGCCTCGCGCTCCGGCAGAGTTACCAGAGCCTGATGGATTTCGTAGCACAGCGATTCGTGAATCAATTCCGAGTCGGGCGGTGGCTGCGATTCGTTTGGCAGGACATCGAGTAAGCGACTCTCTTCCCCATGAACAAACGGCGCGTCAATGGACAGATGCCGTCCAGAAATGCGCATAGTCTCAGCAATTTCATTGATGTTCATCTCAAGCTCTTCAGCCATTTCGGCTGCTGTTGGCTCGCGTTCATATCGCTGCTCAAGCTCGCTGAATTTTTTGCTGATTTTGTTGAGCGCCCCGACTCGATTGAGTGGGAGACGCACAATCCGCGATTGCTCTGCCAATGCCTGAAGAATACTTTGGCGAATCCACCACACTGCATAGGAAATAAATTTGAAACCGCGTGTCTCGTCGAAACGCTTGGCTGCCTTGATCAAGCCAAGATTGCCCTCATTGATCAAATCGCCCAGCGACAATCCTTGGTTTTGATACTGCTTGGCAACAGAAACGACGAAGCGAAGATTGGCTTTGACAAGCTTTTCCAGGGCAACTTCCCCTTCAACCCCGCCTTTCCGAATTTTTCGGGCCAACTCGATCTCTTCATCTGAGGATAATAACTCGATTTTGCCAATCTCTTGGAGGTATTTATCCAGCGACTGGCTCTCACGGTTCGTATACTGTTTCGTTATGCGCATGCGCTGCTCTGCAGTAGTGGAACAAATGCCCTACGCAAGTGCATGTTGACGGATAATAGAGCACATCTATTGCTTATGGTTTCGACTTTCGTGAGTCACATCCAGTCGGCGGAAGCACAGCTTTTGCATGATCGCCCGACGTTCGGCTGGTGTATAAAAAAGCCATTGCGCAATTTCCGTACGGGTCCGTTTACAGCCAATACACAGTCGCGTTTGATGATCGATGCGACAAATTTTTCGACAAGGCGTTTCGATTGTCGTGCTATCAGTGCTCTTTCCCATACTCGCTGCTGAGATATTTTCTGTAGGACAAATCATTGACGAGCGACGTCGCGATTGCGACAATCGGGTCAGACAATTCGGTCATTTGGAGCAACTGACGATCACTGCAAAAGCGGCTTCGAATTTCTCTCTCGAGAACTTTGGCGATTGCTAGCCACCGTTCACGAATGAGACGAGCTCGTTCCATTCGGAGATCGTTTTGCAGGCGTTCGATAGTTCGTACGGTTCGCAGGCTCCACCCTTCTTGTCGTGCCAGCTGCGCCAATTCTTGCGAACGCGCAAGGAGAGCCGGTGTTTCAAGACGTTCTTTTTCGACAAACCGGATGAATGCGTCCAGCAAACGTCCGGTATCGAGTGTGACTGGTGGCATTTGCATCAAACTGGTAAAGTGGGTTGCAAACCACCAGATTGCCGACTGCCCAATCGCCCCAGGAACGCTATCGAGTTCTGCCGACTCAAGCACGATATCAGGAACGATACCAGTACCACTGAAAATCGGACGCTTTGAACGAAGAGTTGTAAATGCCCGCTGTGTCTCTCCATCAGGATTGCGATGAATCCAGCAATCTGGGCAGAAGTTAGCAACGCGTTGAATCGAGCGACCAGAGGGGGTGTAATACCGCGCAGTCGTCAATTTCAACGCTGCGTTGTATGGCAAGGATACCACCGACTGAACAAGCCCCTTGCCAAGTGTTGTATCACCAATAATAACAGCACGATCGTTATCCTGTAGAGCTCCCGCAAGAATTTCACTGGCGCTTGCGCTCCGACTATTGACGATGACTATCAGTGGCAGAACCGTATCCACATACGGCATTGAACGTGCAACATAGGCACGCACATTCGATTGATTCCGACTTTTGGTAACAACGATCGTATCACCTTCGCGAAGAAACATCTCCGCAATCGAGACCGCCGCATCAAGCAATCCTCCAGGATTATCGCGTAGATCGATCACCAAACCACGGAGGGATCGAGCACCAAGCAATGAATCGAGGGTCGTGCGAAATTCTTCCGGAGCACGACGCGAAAAGCGTTCCAGTCGTATTACACCAACCCCTTCAGGGGTAATCCCTGCGTACGTAACATTCCGCACGATGATCTCCTGGCGTTGCAGTTGGACATGGAGTGTGTCTGGACCCCGCAGAAGATGGAGTGTCACGGTACTGCCCTGGGGACCGCGTAAAAACCGTCGAGCGTATTCGGCATCGTGCCTATGAATTTTGACTGTATCGATGGCCACAATGATATCACCAATACGTACCCCTGCTTTGTGTGCAGAGCTACCATCTGTTACACTCAATACTGTTAGAACACTGTCAACGCTCCCGACTCGAATCCCAACGCCGATGTAACGACCCTGCAAGAGAAAATCCAGATCATTTGTGCGATCTTCGCGATAAAACTCTGTGTAGGGATCGAGCTTATTAAGCATATGCTCTATCGCTTCTTCCACAAGCTCGGATGGCTCAACAGTGTTGATATATTGCTCATGAACTTCGCGTACCACCATGCCGAATAATTCTACTGCTCGACTCAACTCCAAGTATCCGGGCTGATCAAAGCTAACCCACCCCAGCAGGATCAACGCCAGAGATAGTCCAGCAACGATGGTCGTGCGCTTCATTGTTATGCGTCTTCGTTGGGGGACAACTTTGCGGAAAAATACTCAACCAATCGCTCTGTGGGGATACGCTCTTGCATCATACTATCGCGTTCTCTGACTGTTACGGTTCCATCGTCAAGCGTTTGCCCATCAATAGTGACGCAGTATGGAGTGCCGATTTCATCTTGCCGACGATAGCGCCGTCCAATGGCGCCGCTATCATCATATTGGGCTTTCCATCGGCGAAGTAAGTCCCTGTAAATGGCGCGTGCCCGCTCCGGCATCCCTTCCTTATTGACCAATGGCAGGACAGCAATCTTGACAGGAGCCAAAAGCGGATGGAATCGCAGAACTGTTCGTTTTTCCCTACCTCCGTCGGCAGTCGGTGCATCCTCTTCTGTGTAGGCATGGCATAAGAACGCCATTAGCGAACGTGTTGCACCCACAGATGTTTCAATGACGTATGGAATGTACTTTTCTCCAGTGAACGGATCGGTGTACTCCAATCGTTTCCCGCTGTACTCTTGATGACGACGCAAGTCATAATCTGTCCGTGAATGAACACCCTCGATTTCTCCCCAACCGAATGGGAATTTGAACTCGATATCTACCGCTGCTGTTGCATAGTGCGCCAGCTTTTCATGCGGGACGATTCGAAGAACTTCACGACTCATCCCCAATGACAGAAACCACTTGTACCGTTGCTCGAGCCAGTAGTCAAAATACTCTTGCTCTTTACCTGGTGGGACAAAGTATTGCATCTCCATCTGTTCGAATTCGCGTGTGCGGTAGAGAAAGTACTTGGTATTGATTTCGTTGCGGAATGCTTTACCAATTTGCGCAATACCGAACGGAAGTTTCCGCCGGCTTGAATCGAGGACGTTCCTGAAATTGACGAAAATGCCCTGCGCTGTTTCTGGACGCAAATACACGATGCTACTGGAATCTTGAATGGGACCGACGTGGGTAGTAAACATCAAGTTGAAATAACGTACCGGCGTCCAGTCGCGCGTACCGCTGACGGGATCAGGAATGTTTGCCTCGACAATGATGCGATAATAGTCGTCCGGTGAACTGGCTGTGCGCAGCTTCTCGCTGAGAGCATCAGCGTCTGCAGTCTTGCCCTTAGAGCGGAGACGGTCGATAAACTCTTCAATCAAGGTATCGGCACGGTAGCGAGCTTTGCTCGTGCGGTTGTCGATCATCGGATCCGCGAACTGTTCGACGTGCCCGCTGGCTTCCCATGTACGTGGATGCATCAAAATAGCTGCGTCGAGTCCCTCGACATCATCGCGCAGAGTCATGGCACGCCACCATTGCTCTTTGAGGTTGCGGAGTAACTCGACGCCGAGCGGACCGAAGTCCCAACAGCCATTGAGACCGCCATAAATCTCTGAAGATTGAAACACAAACCCGCGACGTTTCGCCAGCGAGAGAATCGTATCCATATTGACACTCATGGAGTCTATCGAATGGTAATTGAACCTATCCTTTCAATGCACCAGCTGTCAGTGCAGTCACTATCGTGCGCTGAAACAGCACAAACAAAATAACCACCGGCATGGCTGCAATACTGGCACCAGCCATTAAGTGCCCCCAATCAACCGACTGTTTGCCGAGATAAAATGCCAGTGCTACCGGCAACGTGCGATGTGATTCATCGTTTGTGAGAAGAAACGGAAAGAGAAAGGAATTCCAATTCGCCAAAAATGTGTACACCGCCAGAACTATCATCGCAGGTCGTGCAAGCGGTGCGACGATTCGAAATATAACGGCCAGCTCCGATGCACCATCAAGCCGAGCAGATTCTTCTAACTCAACAGGAATCGACAGCAAGTATTGATGCATCAAAAAGATCCCGAATGGCGTCACCATCCATGGGACAATCAATGCCGCGTAGGTGTTGATCCAACCAAGCTCCACCATCATGCGATAAAGGGGAATCATCAGAACATGAGGTGGCACCGCAAGCATTCCAATGATCGTTATCCACACAAGAGTTTTTCCTCGTAGCGGCATCCGCACCAGTCCATACGCAACTCCGAAAGAGAAGATAACGTTACCAATCGTCACCACACTCGCGACCAATATAGAATTGAAAAAAAATAGTCCGAATTGGTCACTGGAAAGCGTTTCATGATAATTGCTTATTGTCCATGGTGCACTGACAAGCTGAACAATCGAGCGATACCGTTCGGGATATTCGTGCAACGAAACAACAATCATCCACGCCAACGGAAGTACCATTGCAACTGCTCCGAGTAATAGCACGCCTTGGACGAGTAGTGGAAGGAATTTACCTTTCATATTGCAGCGCATAAAGCCGATGCCGACGGATATACCGATGCACATGATCGTGAACCATATACCGAATAGAACGACCCTCTAAGCGATACTGGCGAATCATACTGGAAGAAATAGAGATAAGCGGCATATTCAGCCGTATGATGCAACCGCCATGACGTTCCAGCTCCTTTTGGGTAGCATCGAGATCAACACCAGGACGGGGTGCCACAACTAACACAACCTGGCGTAGAATGTCCTGCCAACGATGCCACTGAGTAAATTGAGCAACTTGATCCGCACCAATGACCATATAAAACTGATCCGATGGGCGGCGCACACGAAGGTACTCGATGGTCTTGATGGTGTATGAAATATCCTTCCTCTGAATCTCGATATCAAGGGCTCGAAGCCGTGGATTAGTTCGCGCAACGATTTGTGCCATTTGCAGTCGTTGATACGGCGTTGCATGTCCTCCGTCAGCACGTAGTGGCGACTGATAGGCTGGAATCAAGTAGCACACATGCAACTTGGCTTGCTCAATAAAGTGTTCAGCAAGAATGCAGTGTCCGATGTGGATAGGATCGAACATGCCGCCAAAGATGCCGACACGGATGCTCATGCTGTCGGGTGTGTGTAATTAAGTTGGCAGCAGAATATCTTTCGATGCGCGACGGCCATGAACAACGTTGAGAGGCACAAACGTACGACGCGGTTTGACTCGAGCTGCAAAATCATCCCAGAACTTTTTCAAAAATCCCTGAACAGGCCATGCTGCAGCATCACCAAGGGCACAGATTGTATTGCCTTCGATTTGATTGGCAACGCTGAGAAGCAAATCGAGATCCTCTCCTGTTGCATCTCCATCAACAATGCGCTTGAGAATCTTTTCCATCCACCCACACCCTTCCCGGCATGGCGTGCATTGTCCACACGATTCATGGTGATAGAAGTGAACAATTCGCAACAGCACGCGTGGTATGTCGGTGTCTTCGTTCATAACGATCACCCCCGCTGTACCAATGAACGTTCCGTACTTCTTCAGATCCTCGTTATTCATAACCACATTCTCAATTTCATCACCCCGAAGTGGTGGCATCGACGATCCACCAGGGATCACAGCCTTGACTTTTTTATTGCCAGTTACACCACCACCGTATGTGTAAATGAGATCGGTCAGCAGAACATCGGTTGGCAATTCGTACACACCCGGGTTATTGATGTGTCCACTCAATCCATACAGCAGTGTACCCGGATGACCCTGCGCGCCAATAGATGCATACTGATCACCGCCCAATGTAATGATGACCGGGACAGTTGCAATTGTTTCGACGTTATTGATCGTTGTTGGCATACCCCATAACCCTTTTTGCGCAGGGAATGGTGGTTTATATCGGGGATACCCCCGATCACCTTCGAGCGAGTTCATCAGTGCAGTCTCTTCGCCACAGATGTACGCGCCCGCTCCCTTGTGCACGACAATATCGATCCAGTAGTCACCCCCAAATGTTTCTATCATTTTTTTTCCAACAAAGCCGCGATCGTATGCTTCCTGGAGAGCGCACTCCATTGAACGGATCCATTTGTGATATTCACCGCGGATATAGATGAACGCTTTTGAAATCCCCATTGCATATCCGGCGATGAGAATACCCTCAATCAGCTGGTGCGGATTGTATTCGAAAATTTGACGATCTTTGAATGATCCCGGTTCGGATTCGTCACCGTTGACAGCCAGATATTTTGGCTTATCGTTGCCTTTCGGCATAAAACTCCATTTGAGTCCTGTCGGGAAACATGCTCCACCACGTCCTCGTAAGCCAGATTTTTTCACTTCCTCGATAACTTGTTCTGGAGTCATCGTCAATGCCTTACGGTACGCTTGGTAGCCACCATGCGCACAATATGTATCAATTCGCTCAAGACCAGGAATACGGGGAAGCACTAAGTGTGGAATCGTATACATGTGTCTGTTGACCAGCACGATGAACGCACAAAAATACACCCATGGAACCGGGATTACGACATAGGTCAACGTTCAAGCAGTAACCGGAGTTCTGAGACTGACAACTGTCGCCACTGCCCAATAGGCAGCGCAAGATCGTTGAGCCGTAGTCGACCGATCCCCTCACGTATCAACCGAATGACCGGATGCCCAATCGCCGCGAACATTCGACGCACTTGGCGATACTTTCCCTCTACCAGTACAATTTCAATCCATACATCGTCGAAGCTCTTTCGGATGCGCACAGGTGGAACACGAGGCGGGACCACAGGCTGTGGGTCAAGTATACGGGATCGTGCCGGTAGTGTTCGATAACCGCCAAGAACAATCCCTTGCTCGATTTGAGCAAGACTTTCCGCTGATGGTAATCGCTCTACGAGTGCCCAATACGTTCGAGGGTGCCGCTCTGAAGGTTCGAGTAGCTTAGAGACAATCCATTTCTCCTCACTGAGGATAAGGAGTCCCTCACTATCCAGATCGAGACGTCCAACAGGGTAAACCCTCGGCGGAAACTGAAATTCTGACAATGTCCGATGTGTTGGATGCTCCGGTGTGAATTGGCTGAGCACGCCATATGGCTTGTTGAACGCGATGACCATCGAGCCTTACTACTGACGATCCAGGTACGCGCGCGATGGACGTGGATGCTCAACTTCAATTTTCACTGTTCGCGCATGGAAGCGGCCCTCTGGGCGATTGTTGTCATAGTTGCGCATATCAGGTCCGATTCCCAACGCCCTATCAATTGGATACTCCAGCAGTTTGGCAACTGCATCCGCCCGCTGTTGCGATAGTTCGAGGTTGTAACGCAGAGAACCGGTTCGATCTGTCGAACCAATGATCGATACGATAGAACCTGTTGAGAGTCTCTTCCGCACGTATGTGATGACTGCACGACTTTGTGGCGAGGGCGTCGCCTTCCCAGCGTCGAAGAGCATGATAATGTAGCGATCTACTTCCGTCACTTCTTGCCGAGATCGTAGCTGTTCGAGCGATTCCACTGCCAGTGGAATCGCTCGAACATATTCGTGCACACCTTTTCCTTCCTGCTCAATGCTCATTCGTACTACCAGCGGTTCGTGCTGTGAGCGCTGAAGTCGTCGCATCATGTCATTATCAAGTTCAATATCGAGAAGCTTTGGGCACTCCTCCATACCACTGTTTTTATACAGCACGCGTCGTGCTTGTTCGACCGATACATTCCAACGAACAATTGGCGTTGGACTAACGACATGCACCGAAAGCCGTAAGTGTGTCGAGCTACTTTGGAGCATCGTATCGCGCATCATAACTGGCTGCATTAATTCGTTGTCATCCGAGTAGAGTTCGACACGTTGATTTTCAGCGATTCCATCATCATGCCGCTCAGACGACATTTTCTGGGGAAGACCGACTGGTAGTAGTTTCACGCGTGACCGTTCAATACCCCACGTTTCTTCAAAATAGCGTGCTATCGTCTCTGCGCGCGATTGTGCCAGCAACTGCCAATGAGGGATCTGTTGCATTTCTCGACGAGATATACAGCCTTTGATACGGAGTCTAGTATTCGGATTCTGTCGCAGACCGAAGCCGACGATGTTGAGCACATTGTAATAGGTGTTCATCTGATCGAGATCCACAACTGGCTGATAGTGGTCAGCATCGTATCGCGTTAACTGGTGGTAATGAAGATCAAGAGAGCTTGAACCGTAATCGAAAAAGAGATAGGGCAAAATTGGATGAAAATCTGTCCACACGATTTCGCGACATCGCAGGGTATCAAGTGCAACAAGCGTGGAATCGGGCATGCGTTCGTAGAGCTCGAGCGTCAGCGACGCAGTTTGGACATCTTTCTGTTTGGGAATACGCCGCTCATAGAGTTCTCGCCGATGAACGAACTCATACCGTGCTTGGTCGGTCTCGTTCACCACAGTACGATATTCAATGGAAAGTGCTAGGACCGTATCCGTCGCAAGCTCAGGATAAGTTTTGACGACTGTATCCCGCTCGATAAGCGTATCGCGTACAGTCGGTTTTGACGTCGGGATAGTAACCTTGACCGAAACACCGCCGCAAATCCAGTAAGACCGCCACTTCATCGAATACGCATGACCTACTACAGGGATGTTAATAAACATTTCCGGTACGATCGCAAATCGTTTCGCGATTGGGATGTTGTACGAGACACCAGCGATCGTACTGGCTTCATGTTTCCGGGCAACGGGAATGTCAGCTTCGATAGTGCGGCGGACGACATCTCCTCCAACGAATACAACTGATGCTCCGGGAACCTCAATAGATTCAGTCTGACGGAATTTTGCCGCATAGACCCACGCCAAACGCCCACCAAGATGAAAACGAATATTGTCATGGAACGGCGGCGTGTATTCAATCATCGCATTTGCACCAAACGAGGCAAATGATGCTGTGATCCGATGTGCAATAAATCCATCTGTCGGAATACCTGCAACCAAAAACCGCTGCTGTTCGAGCGCTGCAAGCCTGGCAGATTGCAAGGCAAAGCCAAGTCGCAACGCGAAGTGAATCGATGCGGTCGTTTGATTTGCAGTGATGAGCGACGACAATGGAGAATTGACTAATGCCCCGAAAGATATTCCATCCCCCCACGCATCGTCGAATGGTACTGGCGGCTTATCAACGTCTCCTATTTGTGTAAAACTTCCTGTACGATGGCGTGTTAGCGCACCATGAGCATAAATTCCAAATTGAATGGGATTAGTGGTGTCGATAACAATCTGTCCCATCAAGGTTATTGTTAGCCCGATCAGTAGAACAGCTGATAGGATTGCCGACTTCATTGGAACACCACCGGGACGATAAGTGAACTTTTCCCCGACACGATGCGAAGGAAATACAAACCACTGGCATAATCTGCTCGGACAAGCGGAATTTGCCCGTCAGTAAGTTCTGACGGTGTCGGTGTAATTGCACAGTGACGCGTGCCCATCGCATCATACAGCTCCATGATAACAGATTCACCTTTGCCAAGGCCTGTAAGAATGACCGTGCCGTATCGGTCTATCGGATTAGGAACGACACGCACAGTAAGTGTGCCCGCATTCGGGCTGACCAGACGCACTCCCCACCGGTCTTGCCAGATATCATTAACAACAATCGTTCCTCCGACCTGTTCATATCGAGACATTATAGCATTGCCTGATGCATCAAGCCATACAACGGAATCTATTTCGATGGGAAACGCCGGTAATTCGCCCAATGCCGATAAAAGCCGCAGTTCTGCTAAGGTCATCCCAACAGCGCTTGCACCGGCTGGCACATCCGATTCAATCCATTCCACATGATAGCTTCCAATCATACTACTTTGGAGCGCGCGATCAAGAGGAGTCGCAACTGTCGAATTCCATCGAACTCGCACACGGACTCGTTCGGGCGGGTTCGTCTGCAACAGCTGTGGCGGATACACAATGTCTTCCAAACTGATTCGGACAATGAATGTATCTCGTGAACTCACTGTGTCATCGGTAATTCGCCACCGGGCAAACAAGTAGGGATACCTTCCTGCATTGAAATCTCCACATGTAGCATACGCGTATTTCTCACCGAACCCGATAATCCACGGTGCAAATGCTCCCGAATCGCTCTGTACTGTATGCATACCATCGCCGCTACGGCGATGCGCTGCAACAAGCGACGTTCCTGAGATCGACATCATCGTACTGACCCAGGCTGCACCATCGAATTTCATCGTTGCCAATGCAATACTATCGGCAACCACTGCGACGTACTGTTCTGAAAATGTTCGGTACACACCCCGACGAAGCTGTGGCAATTGAAGGACAACTCTCGATAACCACGAACCGATCGGTGGCATCACCGTCATACAATACCGATTCGTTTTATCGTCCGGATTGTGTACCACCACAAGTGATATCGGTTGTGTTGCATCAATTAGCGTTGCCTCCCCAATAGCAAAGCGCGTACACTGTCCAGCACTGAGCACGCTTGTTTCACCGTTGGTCAGCCTCACAACAGTCGAATCACTTACAGCCGCAACAATGGCGTAATCCGTTCCAACTGCTCCAGAGCCTGCTGGTTTTGGGTAAGTTGGTATAACATAGCGAGTATTCCAGTACTCAGCTGCCAGGAGCTGTTCAACTGTGCACGCACTATCATACAGCACGTGGGCAATAACACCAACAGGACGGGAGGATTGCACGATAATCCCCATCGCCTGGCTTTCGTGTACACCTTCAGACTCAATAGTCAGCTGCTCGTTTTCATGAAGCAGAAGACGAACCTGTTCGCCAGCTTCCAGGGTTGTTTTTCCGATGTACACTGAATGGTCGGCAGCGGTAATGAGAACTGCCGTTGCCCCAGAGGCAACAATTGTCGTCCGAATGATTGCTCTGCTGGTAGTTCCGATCGGTAATGGATTTGTCGGGATAATGTATGTTCTCCCCCATGCTTCAACTGGCAAGATCGTCGCAGCCTCGCTTTTGAGACTGTCGTCCACAAGTGCGAGAACATGAATCGGATCATTGGAGTGTATCCGTACGACCCCACAGGCAAAACCATTTTGCGCATCTATCATGTGGTCGCGCGGTACCGGGACAAGCATGTTCCGCCGCGTATCTGGAAGTTCGAGTTCCATACGATACGACTGCTTATCGCTACAGGAAGTCCACTCTATGGTGCAGCGTGTTGGGGTTGCTGGAAGCAGGAATAGGTACAGTGTATCGTTGCCTACTCGATCGGCAATGCCGGCGAATGGAACAACGAAATCCGTGCCCCATACCGAGCTATCCGCATAGACGCTCGCTCCAAGCGAAAGGAGAGTGATAAGCTGTGTGATTTTTCCGACCATCGTCCGATCGAGAAAGGTTGTGATGGGGTAGGGCTGACCAGCGATACTGGCCATGAATAAAAAACCTTCTCTGGAGATTATCGGTGCATTTGTGGATTTGCTGTAATCATCCGGCACAGGTTCAGCATTTTATCTGCCGAGTGATCCCATGAAAAACGCTGCGCCCATTCGATAGCACCAACCGATAACCGCAGGCGGAGCTGCGCATCGGTGATAAGCCGTACCAATGCACGACCCAATTCATCGATATCCCCGAATCGGTAGAGCAAACCACTTTCGCCGCTTGCGACAGCATCTCGAAGTCCCGGCACATCCGCAGCAATCACAGGCGTTCCGCACGCATTTGCTTCAATAGTTGTGATACCCCACCCCTCTTTCATCGACGTATTGACCACAACCCAACTGCGGCTCAGATGTTCGATTTTTTCCGTTTCCGTTACGTGTCCTCTCCACTGTACCCGATCGGCAACACCAAGACGAGTCGCCAAACGTTGTAACGCCGGTACGTAGTCCCCCTCGCCAACAAAACATAAACGAGACTCGGGAACCATAGTTGCGATCTGTGCAAATGCCCTCACAAGGTGATCAGGACATTTGTAACGTTTGATGCGTCCAAAATATGTGATGAGTGGATAGGGTGCTTTTTCGCCAACGCGAAAAGGATAGTTCTCAATGGTGATTCCATTGTGAATGACAGTCAGTTGCCCTGGCGCAAACCCACGCCAGATGAATTCTTGACGAGTGCTTTCCGAAACGACAGCAAAGTGGCAGCGACGATAGACCAGAGGTACAAGCTGCTCCGCCAGATATACATATGCACCTCGTATCGGGTCAACTTCACGGAATATCGAGCGACCGAAAAAGTGATGTGCAACGCATAAAAGAGGCTCCCGAACGTATGCAGGTGTCCAGAATGGAATTTTATTCAGATCGTCAATGACGATGTCCGGTGCAAAGCGTTTTGCCAAACGCCGATACTCGGCTGGAACGATAAAGTTGAACCATGCACGACTTCCCCGCCGCACAACGAGGATACCATCGTCGAGCATTTCTTCATCCAATGCTTCCGGATAACGACATGCCAGTAGGACAACACGGTGCCCTCGTCGAGCAATTCGCGAGAAGATCTCATGCAGATGGGTTTCGGCACCTCCGGCGTAGGGATTAGTGCGGTCTTGCCAGTTGATAATCAGGATTGTCATTGTATCGCCGGGTCGGCACAGATGGCGCTATTTCTGAGCCGGTGGCGCCGGAGCTGTTGGTGCTGGAATGTCCGCTGGTGCTTCGACCCCCTGCATGCGTGGACGATTTTCTTCACCAACGGGCAAAAAGAATTTGTTGACCGCATATGAGATCACAAATAACATCGCTGCCAAGACGATTGTCGCTTTAATGATGAAATCCGCCGCACGCCGCATACCCATCATCGAGCCAAATTGCCCCCCCAGTGCGCCCAAACCTGCAGCGACATCGCCTTTTCCTGGTTGAATGAGCACAACAGCAATCAATAGCACGCTCACTAAGAGCGCAATAATCATCAAAATCGTATACATTTGTAGCGCTGAAATTGGTATGTATTGCACACAAAATTACGCTACAGCCGCACGCTTGATCGTTCTTCACTGCAGCAATGGATACCAAACACTCACACCATTCTCTTCTGGAGACCGTAGCAGTGCTACCTCATGAGCCAGGCGTGTATCTTTTCAAAGATGCACGGGGAACTATTCTGTACGTGGGCAAAGCAAAAAACATTCGTAACCGTGTGCGGCAGTACTTTGATAACTCACGCCCACATGATGCAAAAACGATTGCGATGTTACGCCGAGCCACTAACCTTGATTGGATCGTGACCGACAGCGAAGTCGAGGCACTTTTGCTGGAAAACAACCTTATCAAAGAACACAAGCCACGCTACAACATTCTGCTCAAGGACGACAAAACCTATCCTTACATTCGCGTAACCAACGAAGAATTCCCACGCATTTTTCCCACTCGAAAAGTCATTCGTGATGGGAGCCGTTACTTTGGCCCTTACACCGATGCTCGCTACATGCATTTGTTGTTGAAAACTATCCGATCGTTATTTCCTACTCGAAGCTGTTCACTACCGCTAACGGAGGATGCTATCGCGCGGGGGAAATTCAAGGTTTGCTTGGACTACCACATCGGTAAATGTGAGGGTCCATGTGCCGGCTTGATCAGTCGTGAGCACTACAATACCCATATCGAGGCTGCAGTCAATCTCCTCCGCGGAAAAACGAAAGCAATCGAGCAGGAATTGACCGAGCAAATGAATCGCTATGCCGAGCAGTTCAAATTTGAACAAGCTGCAATGGTCCGTGACCGATTAGAAAAACTTCGGCTCTATACGGCTCGGCAGAAAATTGTTACAACCGATATGGTCGAACGAGACATCGTCGGATATGCTGAAGAGGAAGGGCATGCCTGCACCGTTGTGTTGACTGTTCGCGAGGGGAAACTCATCGGCAAACACCAATGGATTGTACCTACAGCCGGGAACGATTCCACAGAAATTGTGCGTGTCGTTCTCGAGCGATGGTATCTTGAAGCTGGTGAAATACCCGATGAAATCGTCCTCCCGTTCGAGTTAGGAGAAGTTACTGACATTCTCCTTCAATGGCTCAGTACACAGCACAGTCACGCAGTCGAGCTTAGCGTGCCCAAAATTGGCGATAAGAAACGGCTTGTAACACTCGCATGCACAAACGCCGAGTACCAACTTCGCGATTATCTTCTGCACAGATCAAAACGTGAGCAAGCACTTCCACGCTCGGTCGCTGCACTCCAGCGCGATTTGTCACTTACAAGCCCACCTGTCCGTATCGAATGCTTTGATAATTCGCATCTCCATGGAAGCGAGTACGTGTCGTCCCTGGTCGTATTTATCAACGGGAAACCCCGTAAAAGCGAATACCGCCGCTACCGCTTACAAACCGTCGACGGGAACAATGACGTCCAGGCAATGGCAGAAGTCATCAAACGCCGCTACACACGTGTGCTTGCTGAGCAACAGTCTTTGCCAGATTTGATTGTCGTTGATGGTGGAAAGCCGCAGCTCTCAGCAGCAATGACTGTGCTGGAGAACCTTGGAATCACCGGTCGTGTGGCTATCGTTGCTCTGGCAAAGCGGTTGGAAGAAGTTTTTCTTCCCAACCGCTCTGAATCGCTTTTGCTACCGCGGACATCATCAAGCCTTCGTTTGTTGCAGCAGCTGCGTGATGAAGCGCATCGCTTCGCAATCGAATATCACCGACTTCTCCGCACCAAACGCACTCTCCACACCGAGCTGCTCGCAATTCCTGGTATTGGAGAAGCAACAGCACGAAAGCTACTCCGCCATTTTGGGTCAGTTGCTAATATCAAAACTGCATCGTTGGAAATGATTGCGGCGATTGCGGGTCCTCGCGTTGCCGAACGTATCCGATCGCACTTCAGCTCTGACGGTAACAATGACGCTTTCATCATCGAGGAACTCTGATGCCGACTCCGTTGGAGTACGTTTATCGGAGTTTAGAACGTCTCCGGCACATCCAACGCAGTGCACGGTACTACATTCCTGCCGTATGGATTCCCCCTCACCGGTGTGGTGGAATACGACTTCTTCATTGCCCCGCTGAATATTACCACGCAATTGTCGGCGATATTCTTCGCTATTCGCCACGTTCAGACCGTTCTCGATCGCTCGGACGTGACGATCTAGTCTATGCAATGTTGATCCGCCACACAACAGCCTGGGATCACGATCTGAGTGGCACAATTAGCTACACGCTCGGACGCGACCACTGGCGGCAAACAGGGTCGTTTCTCAAGTCTATCGCACTGCTGCCATACTTGCGTTGGCTTGGCGTGACAACGCTATTGCTCTTGCCGCCGACCGAACATGGACGCGCACGAGTAAAAGGAACGCTCGGCTCTCCCTATGCGCCGCGCAATCACTGCGCATTGGAAGAGACACTCGCCGAACCAATTCTCGACCTTGATGCATCAATCCAGTTTGCAGCATTCGTCGAAGCGTGCCATCGAATGAACATTCACGTCATCGTCGAGCTTGCACTGCGTGTAGCAGCGCTTGACTGCCATCTTATTCCTGAACATCCGGAGTGGTTCTACTGGGTCCGACTCGATGATAATGATGATGGTGTGTTAGTGCCACCAACATTTTCATCAGAGCAATTGGCAACGATTCATCAATGTATCAAACGAAATGAATTTCATTCTCTACCGGAACCTGCTTTATCATACAGGGAACGGTTTGTCGAACCACCGCAACGTGTCTGGCAACGCAGCGACGGGACATTTGTCGGTCAAACGAATGATGGATTCTTGTGTACTGTACCCAATGCCTTTGCTGATTTTCCACCTGACGATACCCAACCCCTCTGGACGGACATCACCTATTTCCGACTCCACACCCATCCAGCATATAACTACATCGCCTACAATACTGTTCGCTACTACAGCGAGGAATTGCGTGGTTGGGAGAATCACTCTTTATGGGAATATCTCGCATCCGCGGCAACCACGTTCATTCGGCATGCTGGCTGCGACGGCATTATGCTCGACATGGGGCATGCATTTCCGATTGAGTTACATCAGCAGATACTTTCATCAGTACGCCGCGTAACGGACAACACAATTCTTATCGAGGAATGTTTTGACCGGACCACCCAGACTGCGCGAACCCTTGGCTATGATGCTATTGTGGGAGATGTGTGGCATCATGCTCGGACCCCATCTGATCTTCGCCAGTATGCATTGCAGACTTGCGGAACGGACATACTCCCCTGTTTCGCTGCCGCTGACACGCATAACACTCCACGAATCGCACAACAGGGTCTATCCGTAGCGTTGTTTGCGGTATCGGTATGCTCGCACCTACACAGAACAGTGCCATTTATCACCAGTGGAAGTGAGTTTGGAGAAACCGAGCCAATCAATACAGGTCTGGACTTTTCACCCGAGGAAGCTGCACAATACCCAAGTGACCAGCTTCCACTTTTTTCGGGGCGAACGTTACGATGGCATACACCCGACTGGCGCATCCTCAATTTTGTACGAATGCTCTACGCGAAGAACGCGCCCTAATTTCGCAGTGGCACCAACACTCCACCAACATGGCGTGAAAGCAATTCTCAGTTTTCTTCGAAACGAATACGTTCGTGCGACGTGTTGTTTTTTGCTAACGACCTTTGTTTTCTTCCGTCCGAACATTCTCCACCGGGCATATTTCTGGGATGACTTTATCGAGCAAGTGTATCCCAACCGTGTGTACGCTGGTAAATCGTTATCCAAGGGAGAATTTCCGCACTGGAACCCTTATAGCTTTTGTGGAATGCCTTTTCAAGCAGATGTTCAAACGGCGCTTTACTACCCACCACACATGCTATTCGACCGGTTTATCGGTGCACATAATCAGAACGGTGCTTATTACCTTCAACTGCTCATCATCCTCCACTTTGTCATTGCACAGTTGACAATGTACACGCTGGCACGGCGGCTCGGAATCTCCCCTACCGCAAGCGGCATCGCAGCTGTTGCATACGCTTTCTCTGCACCCTTGGCTTTACACACCCACCATCCGATGTTCATCGAACACCTGGCGTGGCTGCCACTTGTGCTTGTACTACTGCTTCGTATTTCGCAGACAGGCTCGATTGCCGCTATCGGTTGGGCAGGAATTATCGGTGGCATGATGTTGCTTTCGGGTGCTCCACAGATGAGCTTGTATGTGTTGACGTTTGCTACGTTCTATGTCCTGTGGTGGAGCATCACGTCGAATGATCGTTGGAAAATTAGAGTCACCAGGCTCATCTCAGCACTAATAGCGCTTGTCATCGCGGTTGGAGTCTTTGGGATTCAGTACCTGCCATCACGACTGCTTGCGAGTCAGTCAGAACGGGCAACTCTGAACTACGAGCAAGCAACGGAAGGTTCGCTCGAGTACTCATCGCTGCTGACGGCGTTTGTTCCCAAAGCATTTGGCATTGTGACACCACCAGGAGCACCTAATCGGACGCCATACTTTGGTTCCGAGCAAGCGTACTTATACTGGGATACAGCGTTTTATTTCGGCATCGGAATTCTTGTGTTGGGTTTGTGGGCAGCAATAGCATTTTGGCGCGACAGTACGTTGGTACGTTTCCTGAGTATATCGAGTGTCGCAGCATTCCTTTTTGCGCTGGGTTCGAATGGATTCCTGTACTCGCTGATTTATCATCTTCCTTTCTTTGGGCAGGTACGTATCCCAGCACGCATGATGTTTGTCGTGGTGTTCGCTGTATCGTTGCTTGCCGCTTACGGATGGGACCGCCTGCGAACATCATTGCGACCTACTCAACAACGCTTGCTTTATGCGATTATATCAATTGCTGCTATTATTGTCAGTGCCATTGGTCTTGGCGGGCTTGTTTCCGCTCCAGAGCGAATCGGAGCGATCATTCGTTCAGAAGCATGGGGGCAATTCATTTTTCTGTTGCTTATTGCAACCGCTGCAATCCTGGCGACGCGTGGTGTGCGTACGACGTGGTTGGGTTTCGTTGTTGCGATTGTTGTGTTCGCTGATCTCTTCACAGCACATGCATCATTCAGCTATGGACGACAAGATCCGAGCGCAGTGTACCGTGCTGCACTCTCCGATGAATTGCGGCGTATTCTGGAGCCTCAACCACCATCAGACATTTTTCGTGTCTCGATGCGCCGACCGGAGATCATTGCTCTCAAGCGCAATCAAGGTCTTGTCGATGGGATCATGCTTTTCGAGGGATACAATCAGCTTTTACTGGCTCGTCGTCATCCTGCGGTGTCGTCAGCCGAGACAGTAGCTGACCTCTTAGCTATTCGATGGGCAATTGGCAAAGACTCGATCGGACGATGGTCTTTTTTGGCTCGTTCGACAGCGTACCCGATGGTGTGGCTCGTTCATGATGTACGTATTGTTACTCCTGATCAAGTCGCTCAGGTCATGCAGCATGATACGACGCTGAATTATCGATCCACCGCCGTCATAGAACACGAACCTCCCATCCGAATCGAACCAGCATCATCAGGCGATAGTGTCGCTATCATTGCCTATTCCAATGCTGCAGTGCGCTACCGTGTTCGGTGTTCTGCACCAGCATTGGCAGTAATGAGCGAAATCTTTTACCCCGAATGGAATGCCTATCTCGACGGTGAACGAACGCCGCTGCTACGAGCCAACTACTGTCTCCGTTCCGTTGCAGTCCCTGCTGGAGAACATACAATCGAACTCCGCTATGAAAGCTCGCACTTTACAGCAGGATCTCTGATCACAGCAGCAGCATTGGCCGTTGCACTTGCACTTGTCGGAGTCGACAACATCCGCCGAATACAGCGTCGCAGATTTTCAACAGAGCAGCGATGATCGAAGCAGTCATTTTCGATCTGGACAATACACTCGTAGACTTCATGGCAATGAAGCGCGAAGCCGTTGATGCTGCCGTGATAGCCATGATAGACGCAGGTTTGGATCTAACATTCGAGAAAATTCGATCGCACATTGACCAGATTTATCGCGAGCAAGGCATTGAATACCAACGAGTATTTGACCAGTTACTACAGGAGTGTCTCGGTCGAGTTGACTATCGCATTCTTTCAGCCGGAATTATTGCATATCGGCGTGCACGAGAAGCTGCGCTCAAACCTTATCCGCATGCAACTGCAACACTGATGGCGCTGCTTCGTCGTGGTATTCGACTTGGTGTGGTTTCTGATGCACCAGCACGCGAAGCATGGCTGCGGCTCTGTTATATCAACTATCATCACCTGTTCGAAGCAGTCGTAACCTACGACGACACAGGTGAGAGGAAGCCAAGCCCCAAACCATTTTTGGCAGCACTGGCACAACTTGGCATAGCACCAAAAAACGCCATCATGGTTGGTGACTGGGCAGAACGCGATATGGTCGGTGCAAAAAATGTCGGGATGCTCACGGCATTTGCCAAATACGGTGATGCCTTTGGCAATCAAAACGTGGTTGCTGATTTTGTGCTCGACGACATCAGTGATCTATTGACCGTTATTGACTCGATCAACACTCGGACATAGGAACGATGATCTTACCAGTCTATCTATACAATCATCCTATCCTTCGACAGAGAGCTGAAGCCATCAAAGAAACGGATGATGAACTAACGTCCTTCGTGTCGAACATGTTCGAGACGATGTACAATGCCAACGGAATCGGGCTTGCTGCAAACCAAGTCGGTTCGCGTCGGGCTGTTATTGTTGTGGATATCGGACAGTTGGAAGAGAATGGAACGACTCAACCATTGTGTTTACTCAATCCACAAATAATCGTCAGCTCCGATCAGCTCGTTGAATACGAGGAAGGATGCTTGAGCGTACCGGGTATCCGCGAAATTGTCTTTCGCCCCGATAAAGTCACGGTCGAATACGATGATCTTGCATTGAGCCACCATCGGATTGAAGCCGAGGGTATGCTCGCTCGTGTTCTCCAGCATGAGATTGACCACCTCAATGGCATCTATTTTTTCGATCGTATCTCACCAATGCGTCGTACACTACTCAAAAACAGACTCAAGCGCATCGAGCGTGGCAGCGTGTCGTGTGACTACCCATGCATAGCGGCAGGCTCGACTCCTATCATTCCGGCACGCTAAGCCATTTAGCTACTGCATACCATCGAGTTCTATTATGCAGAGCACATCTCCTTTTTCAACCGCCGTCCCGGCGGTGACGCTGACTGCACGAACAATCCCTGTTGCCGGAGCACGCAAGAGATTCTCCATTTTCATTGCTTCGAGCACAATAAGATTTTCGCCCCGACGGACGGTTGCTCCACGAGCAACATTGACAGCTTTGACCAAACCCGGCATCGGTGCCCGCACTTGTAGGATCGAATGATCAGCCCGTGAGCTACGTCGAATGCGTTTCCGGAATTCTGCAAGGCGTTCAGGATAACAATGAATCTCAAACGTGTATCCCCGAATGGTCAAATGAACTTTTCCGGTTGGGGTACATTCGACGACAACCGGGATTGCGACCGTTCCATCTTTGATTTGCCAGAGATGAGGTATGTTCGTCGGTTCGATGGTGAAGCGTCGTCCCTCAACAGTGACAGTAGAACCTTCAACCACTGCCATAACTTGCTCAGCTCCAAGACAGTCGCCAACGACATTGTATGTGGTCATAGGCATATTGCACACGAGAGGTTCGGTTTCGCTGACACAAAATTATTCACACAGAGCACTGGCACACTACTTGTGCAGCATGATTAGCGATATTTGCTTACGTTGACCAATAGTCGCCAAACTCTTTTTTTCAAATGGTGCGCTGGTCAGTACTCACGATTGCACTTGCATGCACCGCTGCTTTCGCTACAGTGGGAGGCGACAGCATCGTTCGTGTCATCCAGATTTCTTCCCAGGAACTTTTGATAGTTCCCACAGCATCGACACTGCGCTATCGGGAGGATGTGTCTTCACCGCCTGGCCGTATTCGGATCGAACTTTTTGGCATGCACCCCGCTGACTCGATTCGTGAAGTTACATTCCCAAGCAGTTCGGTATTCTCATCCATGTATCTGCGGAATAAGTCGAACGGTAGTCTCGTGCTGATCGAATGCAAATCTCCAGTTGGTCATGTTGTGGCTGTGCTGCCTTATTCAAAGACACTGTACATACGAGCTGTTGACTGGAATGACCCAGGTCAATGCTATATGGCGTGGGGTATTGCTGCATGGGAAAGTGGTCAATATGCACAAGCACTTCGTTTTTGGCGTTCAGCTCTCGGTCGTGGTGTAAGGGATGCCGCTGTTTGGCTCGGTATCGCTGAGGCGCTTCAACGGCGATATAAAGAAGCGTTGGAGATACTCGGCACTTCCAGTGCGAATACTCTCCTGCCTGATGCTGATGCTGCACGAGCAATCGCATTCGCTGCTGAAGGACGAGAAGAGAATGCGGCACCGCATCGCCTTCGTTATCTCCAAGCAATCGGTCGGCAACCGATAGAGCCAGCAGCGCCGATAATCCAGAGCATATCAACTGAATCGAACGCACCGTCTCTTGTGGACATTTTCCAACAGCAGATCGAAGAGTCTCGCCCCGCGAATCCTGCGTCGCCCCTCACACCTCCTACTTCGAACACCGTCAGTTCTGATAGTGATTTGTTTGCGCAACTGCGGCAACTACAACAACGGAAAACTGACACCACGAATGCTGTAGTCTCACCTGCGGGAAGTCTGGGTGGCGGATTTACAACACTTCTGCTTGCTGGTGGTGCACTACTCCTGCTTACAGGCGTAATACTGCTGCGTAGTTACCGGCGATGGCGTAACCAGCGGATCGAGACGCTCTCTACTGCCATTCATACGATGCAAGCATCAACTCAAACCGCAACACAGAAGCAAGAAGGTTCCGCGTCGGCTGATGCGGCGACGTTCGATCAATTGCTTAAGCTCGTCAACACCGTACACGCAACACCTCAGCATAACCAACAGCAAACAACTGACGATCAGTCGGCACTGTTCGACTTTGACGATGAGACCTACATCGAGCACGAAAAACGAAAAAACTCCGCCGAACCAGCCATAGACGAACGACTGCTCTATCAGTCAGAGGCAAATTACCAGCTCAGTTCAGAATCCCCAACAGCAGCATCGGCACCGCTATCGGAGCAGGAGCGTGATTTGCTGCGCATGCTCGAAAAACTCAGCCGAGAATTTGATGCCGACGGCGACGCGAATGCAGGTAGTCAACCTCGATAGGCTATCTTTGTCTTAGTGAACAAATACTTGATAAGTTACAACGATGAAGATTGTCACGACTGTTTTGCTCATAGGTTGGATTGCTGTTGCATCAGTACTTGAGCTGGTACCGTGCATATATGCAGCGGGCAGTTCCCATACTGCCGTAACCAATCACAGTAAAGCAGCGTTGAGACTTGCTTTCCAGGCCACACGGCTATCGAAGCAGCTTGTCAACGACTCGGTTCGGCGCAGTTCGCGAATTGTAGGAACCTCCCTCGACGTAACCAGTGATGCTCTGACGATCCGAGTCGAAATCACCGACAGCCAATCGTGGCTTGATGTAGCGCTATACAACATGCTCGGTAAACGTGTCAAGGAAGTCTTTCGTGGACCAGTTCAGGCGGATGAGACGAGTCGAGACTTTTCTGTCAACATTAGCGACTTACCGAACGGCTTGTACATCGTCACGGTTCAGGGTCCGAGCGTGCGATTAGCAGATAAGGTGTTTATCTCTCGGTAGTCAAACGATTGTGAATGTCCCGCTGTCGTTAATCCTGCTGGCTATTGCTTGTCCGTGGGTATGGTGCCAGGAACGCGCATCGCTGTTACCGATGTCGTTTGTACTGAATGCTGTTGGTGCACGTGCTGCGGGACTTTCAGGGGTGCAAGTAGCCTGCGCAGATGACCCCACTGCCCTGTTTAGTAATCCAGCGTGCCTTGGCTACACTGCCACAGCAAATACGATGTCTGTAGCAATTACGCCAATGTCCTGGGGCCGTTCACAGATCAGTGCTGCCGCTGCCTTTGGAATGGGTAACGAATTCCAACTCGGTGTTGGCATCGTCGGATTCAATGCAGGGACCGTCACACGACGTGATGCACTTGGTACTGAACTCGGCACAAGTCGTATTTGGCAAGGGTACGGTAGTCTTGCTTTTTCGTATCTGTTCAGCAAGCAATCGAGCGTTGGCTCTGCATTGCGTCTGCTTGGAACCACCGCACCAGATCCTGCCCAGAGCGGGATTGGGACGGCTCTCGACGTTGGATATATCACATCGCTTCTCGATAGAGCTACCGTTGGCATCACTATCCAAAATCTCGGTGTGATGAATATCGGGAGTGAACGTTTCGCCCTTCCATGGCTCCTCCGATTGGGAGTGTGCACTCGAATCCCTTTCGAGACACACAGCAGAGAGGTCGTCTCACCAACATTGGCGACAGCGGATACCGTCGTTATTGAAAGCATTGAGGGTATCCTCCTCGGCATGGAAGCACATCTGCGTGCAAAAGCAACAACGCCGACAATTGTTTGCGGCATTGATGCGGTCATCCATAAACTTTTCGCTGTCCGTACGGGCATCGCTATGTATGGAGACTCGAATGGTGTACCCCGTCTGTTTCCGGGTTCACAACTGAGCGGTGGCATATCCTTGAGCCTTCCCAACGGTATGCGGTTCGACTATGCTCTCGCACGTGGTCAAACGACCGTACTCCTTCATACACTGTCTATCGTCGCGGCGTTCAACTAATGCTCCGCCGTGCCTTCGCTTTGCTGCTCGCTGCTCTCGTAATCATTCTGAGTTTTCCGTATGCGGCAACTCCCGTTTACGATCTTGTGCCGTTACAGCCACAAGCAGGATCTCAATGGTTCAATCCATATTCCAGCACTGATAGCACATGGCTTAAGGCAAATGTTCACCTCCACAGTTACGCTTGGTTCGGGACAACTGATGGGCGACGCAACTCTATTGCGGCAATTGATTCAGCATACCGTGCACTCGGGTACACCGTACTGGCACTGTCGAACTACCAGCGGATAGATTCGCTTGGATATCGTTGGCCGCACATTCCTTGCTACGAACACGGCTACAACATTCAAAAGACGCATCAGCTTGTCCTCGGAGCACGTTCGGTGGTTTGGTTCGATTGTCTGTTGCCGCAGTCGGTCTTTGTCAAACAGTGGATACTCGATCTTTTACGCCCCACAGCCGAAGTACTGATCGCTGCACATCCTTCGTTTGGACGTCCGAGTTATCGATTGAGTGATATGACACTGCTCAGTAATTATGATTGCCTTGAGGTATTCAATCACTACCGTACATCCCTTGCGCACTGGGACTCAGCACTATCGAGCGGGATCATCGTTTGGGCAGTAGGCAATGATGATTGCCACGACGTCACACGTGAAGGCGAAACAGGCGTGTGTTTGACTGTAGTAGCAGTGCCGCAACACTGGATACCTCAGAATCTCTACCAAGCCTATCGTGAGGGACGAACAATCGCTGTACGAACCCGCCATGCGCAGCTTCCAGTGGGTGTACCGCACCAACGCATCGCGGGCGATAGCCTGATTGTCGAAGCGCAAAGCAATGCTGATTCGATTCGATTCATCTCTGATGGCGGGCGTACAGTAGCACAAGCACACAACACCAACCGCGCTTCATGCTTCATTGATCATCGCTTGCACTACATCCGTGCAGAGATTTTCAGTGGTGAGACGATGTATGCGCTCAATCCCATTATCCGTACTGCAAATGGGCAACCTGCTCGCCACCGCCGCTTGATCGAGAATCTCCCGCTCACCGTGTTATACCGCGTGTTGTGGGTGCTCATCTATGCGAACGCTCTTATCACATTACGACGATGGACAGCTCGATGAAGCATTGGATTCGACAACCTGGTTTGTTACTTGCAGCCTTTGTCATTGTAACAGTTCTGCCATTGTTAGGGAATGCATATCTGTTTGACTGGGACGAAGTGAACTTTGCAGAATGCGCCCGCGAGATGATTGCCACGGGTGATTATCTTCATCCGACAATTGATTTCATGCCGTTCTGGGAAAAGCCGCCACTGTTCTTTTGGTTACAAGCGGCAGCAATGCACATGTTCGGCGTTAATGAATTCGCCGCACGCTTCCCCAATGCACTTATCGGGATAATCAATGTGCTCTTTATCCTCTGGGTTGGACGCCGATGGATAGACCAACAGTTCGGGATAGTGTGGGCGCTGCTGTGGATCGGCTCGTTGTTGCCACAATTCTACATGCATTCAGGGTTGATTGACCCAACCTTCAATCTTGCGATGTTCGCAACAATTGTTTTTGCCCTCGAAAGCCAACGTGCAGCACGGCGATGGCTGTGGCTTTCACTCTCCGGCATCTCTCTTGGGTTGGCTATCTTGACTAAGGGACCTGTAGCAATGCTATTGGTTGGTTTGCCGCTGATAATCGTGTGGCTCAAGCGCAATGGATGGAAACGAGCTGTGGGGGATAGTGCAACGGTACTCGTATTAAGCCTACTACCTTTTGTGGTATGGCTCCTCAGCGATCGAAGTGAGTATGGGCAATGGTTTGTACGTTCATTTGTTGAATACCAGCTACGGCTACTCACAACAGGCGATGCCGGGCATAGCGGACCGGTGTATTATCACGTCGTTGTGCTGCTGCTCGGTTGTATTCCAGCATCATGGATTGCACTGGCTGCGGTACGGACACGCTATCGCCACCATATCCCTACTGAACAGACACAGGCACTGGGACTGTTGCTCATAACAGTGGTTGTTGTGTTTTCGATTGTTCAAACCAAGATTGTGCACTATTCTTCGCTGGCATACTACCCTTTGACGTATTTCGCAGCAGTAGTGCTCAGCCGTTGGTGGCATCAGTGCACCGAGCGGTGGTTACTGTTTGTCACAATACTTGGCTCGTCTCTATTGGCTATTGCACTCATTGCAACTCCGCTTGTCCTATCGAATCAGGCATTGTTGCTCCGCCTGGTACGTGACGATTTTGCGCGGAGTATCGTCGAGACCACAATTCCCCACTGGAGCGGTGTTGAATGGGCTGCCGGTGCCCTGGTAGCCACAGCAGTCGTCATCGCTGCTGTTTTCATCAAACGCATGCCGCGCGCTGCGGTTGTGGTACTTTTGATCGGGAATGCCCTAGGCATCTCGGCATTCTTGCGAATCGTTGCACCACGGATCCAGGACTTTACACAGCGTCGCTTCGTTGAATTTTGTCGTGCATACGTACAGCGCGACGTAATTCTCCAACCTATCGGATTCAAAACATACGTCCATCTTTTCTACGGCAGGCGACAAGCAGAGCGCAGCCCGCGAGGTCTTGGCATCCCTGCGGCTCAATGGGAACAGTTTCTACTCGATGGAGATGTTCCGTGCAACGTTGTATTCATCGCCAAGCGCACGAAAGCAGCCGATCTGCTCCGGCGTACTGATTTGGTTCAACTTGATGACCCGAATTCTCCATGGCTTTTCTTGCTCCGCCCACACAAAAAATAGAGCGTCTATACTTTCTTGGTATCGGTGGTATCGCAATGGGATCCGTTGCAATTGCATGCAACGAACTTGGCTATACGGTCAGTGGCTGCGATAGCGGCGTTTATCCGCCCATGAGCCAAATGTTGGAACGATATAGCATCTTGTATTCCCCGCTCTACTCACCAGAACACATGGTCGCATTTGCACCAGATGCAATCATCGTTGGCAATGCGATAAGTCGTGGCAATCCCGTACTCGAGGTTGCATTAGAGCAGAATTACCCGCTGCTTTCGATGCCCGAATTGTTACGATGGAGTTTTATGACATCGAGCCATCGTATCGTCGTCAGTGGGACTCACGGGAAGACTACAACCACCAATCTCATTGCGTGGATTCTCGATCGGTGTGGCGAACCGCTTGGGTATCTAATTGGTGGCATCACAGATCAGCTTGGCAATAGTTGCCGTCCTGCACCCACGGGTGGTTACTTTGTGCTCGAAGGCGACGAATACGATACAGCATTCTTCGATAAGCGTAGCAAGTTCCTTCACTCAATGCCACAATTGCTGGTGATTACGAGCATTGAGTATGACCATGCGGACATCTTTCCTTCATACGAGAGCGTACTTTCAGCGTTCGAGAAACTTGTCCAGCTTGTTCCACGCAATGGGCTTATTGTGGCATGTGCCGACGATGCCGGAGCAATGGCAGCAACCAACTCCGCACCAGCACCTGTCGAACAATACAGCGTCGGCGGCAAGGCTGAGTGGGAGGCAACAATCCGTGGTATCAATGCTGAAGGCACAACATTTCGCATCGCGCATCGGAACGCAGTCTGTGGAGATGTATTCATTCGGATGCATGGGGTACACAACATTCGGAATGCCACAGCCGCCATCGCAATTGCGCATGCAATTGGGCTTGATTTTCAGCAGATTGTCGATGCCCTTGCCTCGTTTGTGCCCCCAAAACGACGCTTCGAAGTTCTCTGTGAATGGAACGGTGCAATCGTCGTGGATGATTTTGCACATCATCCGACTGCCGTTCGTGCAACAATTGCAGCGACACGTCTACGATATCCAGATCGTCGCGTGGTGGTGTGTTTTGAACCGCGGTCGAATACGTCAGCTCGTTCGATCTTTCAGGAGCAGTTCGCTGATGCGTTCTCTGAAGCAGACCGAGTGGTCCTTTGTCCCCTGTATCGGGACGAGCGTTATCCTCCAGATCAACGACTTGACCGTATCCGGCTGTGTGATGAACTTTGTCATCGTGGTGTTGAATGCTACGTCATTCCAAGCAGCGAACAATGGGGCTCTGAAGCATTTGTGTTACTTCGTTCTCTGATCGAGAAAGACGATGTGCTTTTGCTCTTGAGCAATGGCAACATTGGTGGATTGCGTCAGGCAATTATCGCAGATGCTACCAGCGGAACCCAAACACAGCTGTTGTAGGAATTAGCCGCACACATGGTGACGGAAGCCGCACAAGATTGAGCACTCGTAATAGACCACGCAGTAGTGGACTGCTTGTCGGTATAGCTTCAAGATTGTAGTCGAGCGCTAACCAAAGCTC
>JAOAEV010000066.1 GCA_026416585.1 Chlorobiota bacterium
TCGTTGCTTGCTGAAATTGCCGAAGATGCCCTGCGGCGTGCTGCACTGTGGGACGAAGTCAAGGACCGTCTCCGTCTGCCAGCAACCTCGCTGTCTGGCGGGCAACAACAGCGTCTCTGTATTGCGCGTGCTTTAGCGATCGAACCAGAAGTTTTGCTGATGGACGAACCGACTAGCGCGCTCGACCCTATTGCCACAGCAAAGATCGAAGAACTGATCTACGATCTGAAAAAATCGTACACGATCGTCATCGTCACGCATAACATGCAGCAAGCAGCACGCGTAAGCGACTACACAGCGTTCATGTACATGGGCGACCTCATCGAGTTTGACAAAACACGAAACATTTTCACCAATCCGTCCAAGCGTCAGACGGAAGAATACATCACGGGTCGTTTCGGTTGATCCGGCGATGACCCACTTTGCGTGTGTGTGGCACTACTGCATGTGCCACTGTGTGATTATTAACGATGCACCAATGGAGTGAAGATTCGATGTATCGCCATTTCGAAGAAGATTTCGACAAGCTTCGCTCGCGGCTCATTCGAATGGGGTCGCTTGCGGAAGAACAGGTTGAACTGGCGTTTCGTGCGCTCCTGGAACGCAATACGGCTGTGGCACAGCTGGTCATCGAGCGCGATGACAAGATCGACAAGCTCGACCTGAAAATTGATAAGCAGGTGCAGCGAATATTCGCGTTGACCCAACCGGTCGCTCGCGACTTGCGTTCGTTGCTGGCTGCCATCAAAATCAACAACGAATTCGAGCGAATCGGGGACTATGCCGTTATTGTCGCACGCCTGGCATTCGATGACAACGCCTGTCGCCTTGCCGAGCAGCTTGGATTTGAACGCGTCACGAAAGCTACATACACAATGGTCAAAGCCAGCATTGATGCATTCGTTTGCAATGATCCTGACCTGGCAAAACACGTGCTTGCTACCGACGATGTTGTGGATAGTCTCGAGCGCGATTTGTCGGAGGCGCTCATCGTCCGAATGGAAATGGAACCAGCGCTGGTCCGCAGTGGAGCACGATTGATCATTGGTCTCCACAACATCGAACGCATTGCCGATCGAGCAACAAACATCGCTGAGAACGTGATTTTTCTATCGAACGCACAAGTGGTACGGCATCAGCAGCTCGGCGACGATGTTCCACCACTCGATCCCGACGAAGGATCAGCAGAAGCAGCATCAAATGAGCCCCAGTAAGTCAGCAGTGCACGCGCAACAGTTGCACTGAGCACCAATCCTCCGCCAGCAAGCGACCACACGCTTGGGCGTTCATCAGTGGCGAGCATGACCCATATCGGATTGGCAATAGGCTCGATCATGGTGAGCATTACTGCTTCGATCGCTCGTACGCGTGATAACGCCCGTACAAAGAGGATGTACGGCAGACCAAGCTGGACGACTCCCAGTAACAACAGCGTACCCAGTGTTCCAGGCGGGAGGGTGGGAATATCACTCCACGTTCCAATACCAATAAGCGCTGCCAATACATTCCCTGTTACCAATGCATCAAGTGCCGATCCTTGTCGCTGATAGCGGACCGACAGTGTCATTACCGCCATGGCAACTCCGCTGGCTGCGGCAATAGCATTGCCGAGCATGCCTGCAGGCGACAATTGTTCAGCAAAAAACAGTACAATTCCTACAAGCATTATAGCCAGCAGCACCCACTCGATCGGGCGAACTTTCTCACCACAGATCAGATGACCAGCCACAGCGACATAGAGCGGTGAGCTATACTGGAGCACAATCGCATTGGCAGCAGAGGTAAGTTTGGTTGCCCAGACAAAGAGCACAACAGTCCCTGCATAACCGACTGCCGCACTCCAGCCAAGCAGCGATGAGGGCAGTAATCTCGGGAGCTGTCCTCGCTGCCGTGCCAGCATCCCACCGATCACAAGCGCAGCAATTGCACTCCGCACCGAGGCAATGCCAATCGGCGACCACTCAGCAAGCTTGATAAGAACACCGCCACTGCTCCACAACAGCGCTGCTGCTGTTAGGAACAGAATTGCTTGCCGATGACTCGGTGACTCCACGCAGCGTATCGCCTCGCTACTTGCCGTTATCGAAAATGATGTTGGCTTCTTTGATGTAGCGCTTCCGCCCGCTCGGTGTCAGCACATAATAAGCGCCTTTTTTGCCACGATAGACAACCTGGCCTTTTGGTGTCGTTCCCACACGGGGATCGGATGAATCAACCGTAGGTTGGGCGGTCTGCTTGGCTGCAGGAGCTACGGCTGTTGCTTTTTTCTTTACGCGGACTTTGGCGCTGTCTGGCTGTCGAGCCAACCCATCCGCACCCAGAAGAACAACGCAACAGAGTACAATCCCAAGCACTCGCATGGTGGCCTCACTGAAGAGTTCAACATACCCACAGCACAAACATACACATACAGATGAATAGAATTATTGATGTTGAAACACTAAAAATGTTACTCGCTGCGTCTATGGTACTCGTCGTTGTTTGTTTCACCATTTCTTGCATGTGTTATGCGGATGCTCGCTGTATTGGCACTTGCCAGCAGTGTTTTAGTTGCTCAACAAGCAACTTGGAAAGTTGATCAATCCCACTCGAACGTGCTGTTCACGGTAGATCATCTGGTGATTTCAGAAGTGACAGGCTACTTCAAGGTATTCGACGGAACAGTGACAGCATCCAAACCAGATTGGGGGGATGCATTGGTTGAGTTTACGGTGGATGTCAACTCGATCAATACTGACAATGAACGACGCGACAACCACCTCCGCAGCGAGGATTTCTTCGATGCGGCTCACTATCCAAAAGCTACATTCAAAGCAACAGGTCTGCGTAAAGTTGGCAATAATAAGTACAAGCTCACCGGTGATCTAACTATACGCGGCATTACTAAGAAAGTCACCTGGGATGTTACCTTCAAAGGTCAGACGAAAGATCCATGGGGCAACACACGTGCTGGCTTTGTCGCAGAAACGACCATTAATCGTTTTGACTTTGGGTTGAAGTGGAACAACCTGACCGAGACTGGTGGATTAGTGGTCGGTAAGGATGTACGCATTCGGCTCAATCTCGAATTGATCAAATCGAGCTGATCAACTCACAGTAATCACGCCAACTTGACAACGCAGGCGCTATCTTTGCGTCTGCGTTGTTTTTTGGTGCAATGTGACTGTCTCCATGGGTCGTGTTGAAGAAGATCTTTTGCAGCAGCGACTGTTTCGATCCGACAAGGAGCGATTGATCGTGACCATTATGCGTACCAGCGCGTGGGTGTGTGAGCAATTTGAGCAGGTCCTCAAACCCTTTGGTATTTCGCAGCAGCAGTACAACGTTCTCCGCATACTGCGTGGCAGCAATGAGCCACTCTCAACGTGCGACATTCGCCGCCGGATGATTGATCGCGCATCCGACACCTCACGGATCGTCGATCGCCTCATCGAGAAAGGACTCGTCGAAAAACATCTCGATCCTCACGACAAACGTCGGATCGCAGTGCAGTTGACCGAACGTGGTCACCAACTGCTCACTACACTTGATCCAGTCGTGCGCGACTTTCATCAGCTCGCAACTATTCTGACACCCCAGCAGCGGCAGGACATGATTATGCTGTTGGATTGTCTCCGCTCGCAGAGCAATGCGCACTATTGACCTGCGCAAGTACCCACAACCGCGCATCCGTCACCACGCCAATCCACAAGTGTACATTCCGCTTCGACAGTTGCGGATTGTACCGCCGAATTATCCGCCGCTCATAGAGAAGATTGACTGGCAGACGGTGTTTGCCAACGGTCGCCCACCAACCGTTCTCGACATCGGCTCCGGCATGGGACACTTTGTGATCGAATACGCTCTTGCACATCCAGGCGAAAACATTTTGGGCGTTGACGTGCGTAAACCAGCCGTCGAATGGATCGCCAACGTTCTTTGTGGAGAGCACATCGGCAATGCAGCAGTGCTCTGGTATTCGGTAGCCAATGGATTGCCCTTCATCGAGAGCGAAAGTCTGAGTACCATTACCTATTTCTTTCCTGACCCTTGGTTCAAAAAGCGTCATGTCAAACGCCGAGCCTTCACACCAGCTCTCATCAAGGAAATCTATCGGATGCTGTGCACTGAAGGCACACTGTATTTGATGACCGATGTCCCGGATGTTGACGCCTATCAACGACAATTGCTCAGCGAACACGGCGGTTTCGACATTATTGATGTCATATCCGAACAACAGTGGTTCACTGAGCACACCGATCAAGAGCTGTTTTGCGTGGCAAAGGGTATTCCGTATGTTCGTTTGCGATGTCCTAAACGTCCAAGCCATGTATAAGCCATCGTTGCCACGCCGAATTATTTGCCTGACTGAAGAAACCACTGAGACGCTTTATGCTCTCGGTGCAGGTGATTTGATCGTGGGAATCTCCGGCTTCACTGTTCGCCCACCACAGGCACGAAAAACAAAACCAAAAGTGAGCACGTATCTGGAAGCAAACGTAGAAAAAATCCGCCAACTGCAACCTGATGTTATTCTCGCATGGTCGGACCTGCAAGCACCCATCGTTGAGCAGTTGGTTCGAGAAGGTTTTGAGGTGATCTGCTTCAATCATCGCACGGTAGATGGCATCCTGAGCATGATTCTGCGGTTGGGAGCACTTATCGGCAAGCTCAATACTGCCGAACGATACATCGAAGCACTCCAACACCAGCTTGAACAGCACCGACAGCACGGACTTCAGCGGCGCGTTCGGCCGCGCGTGTACTTCGAGGAGTGGTACGACCCGATTATCACCGGGATCTGTTGGGTCAGCGAGCTTATCGAGCTGTGTGGCGGCGACGACGTGTTCGCCGAACACCGTCAGTATCCCGATGCAAAACGTCGTATTGTTGCCGATCCCACTGAGGTTGTGCGCCGGTCACCTGACATCATGCTTGCATCCTGGTGTGGTAAAGGATTCAAGCCCGATCGCGTCTGTCAGCGTCCTGGATGGGACTCCATTCCTGCTGTTGCCCACAAGCATCTCTACGAGATTCATTCGGCAATCATTTTACAACCTGGTCCAGCAGCACTCACCGATGGAGTAGCTGCTATCAGCGGAATTTTCGACCAGTGGGAACAGTTCCAGTGCGGCCAGCAATGAACCTTGACCGAACCGATCGCGAGCTTTTGGAACGACTCCGCGCCTGCTTCTTGAGCGGTCATGCCGGAGAAACACCCTACTGGGAATCCGAACGAATGCTGATGCTTTACCACGAGACATTCGCGCAACGTATCGCATGGAAATGGCATGCTGTGCTCGATGAACTCGATCAGCGCGGGTGGCACCCTGCGCCAGGGGTAACCCTGGTCGATGTTGGCTGCGGAACTGGCATCGCAACCGAAATAATGCTCGAGCGCTATGGTACCGACCATCTATCCACTGTCATTGTCAACGATCGCTCCCAGTGTGCCGCTGCATTCACCGCACGCCGTTTGGGTGAACTCTTCCCGTCTCTACTGGTGAAACCTACAACCGATCTAACTGTTCCGCCCGGCAGCATTGTCGTTATCAGTCACGTGTTGACCGAAATGACGACCGACGACATAAAACATCTCTGCCAGCATCTTGTCGCAGCTCGTGCAGTACTTGTTGTCGAGCCGGGTACCCGACATGCAAGCACGCGCGTGGTAATGCTGCACGAGCAGTTACGTCAACACATGACAGTCGTCGCTCCGTGCCCACACCAGCAACAATGCGGTATGACACAACCGACAAACCACCTGCATTGGTGTCATTTTCACGTTCGCCCACCAACGGCAGCATTCACCAGCCGACAGTGGGCACGCTTTGCCGATACCTTCGGCATTGACATCGGGGATCTGGCAGTATCGTTCATGGTGCTCGATACTATGTGGAATCAGCCTTCACCCGCACCAGGTCGTTTGATAGGGGCTCCTGACATCAGTGCACATGATGCGGTTGTGATTGTCTGCTCAAGCGAAGGCATCCAACGCCGCATCGTCAACAAACGCCACGACGCAGAGCTGTATCGTCGTCTCCGCAAGCGTCCGCCCCAGTGGATAGAACCTGATCCTTCTCAGCAGCATACTCATCGCAGCTCGTAGGATAGCGCTGCTGTGGCGTAGCGCCGCAGAATCGTGCCACCGAAGATTTCGTAGTGCGGACGGTCGAGCGCATTGAACACGTTGAGCGACACACGCAAATCGTCGGCGACATAGTATCCCGCATTAAGATTGACCACTGCATAGGCAGGGACATATCCCTCGAACAAACCAGCTACCCAGGTAAAACCATCGGTATAACGGAGTGTAAGACTGACATCGAATCGGCGTGGTTCTACCCATGATATCCCGAGGTTGTAACGACGTGGCGAAGTGTTCGGCACAATTTTTTGCGCGGTGACTTTGTTTTCAACAACACTGTAACCGAGCCATGCTGCATTGCCGCTAAGCATTAGATTATCGCTCAGGTAGTAGTTAACCCCAAGTTCAACGCCTCGTTCGATGACCTCAGCGATGTTCGTCGGTGTAATAATGAGCGCTGGTGTACCGTCGCGGTCATACGCCAGGCGGTCAAAGTATGCAGGGTTGAGTCTGTTCAGTTCAGCTCGCAGGATCGAGTCGGCCCGGGGATCGCCATACCGAACAGGACGGTACACATCTGGCGCCAGACCGCCAAGTGGCACAGAGATGAAGTTTCGCCGCTGATTGATGTACGCATCGAGCGTAACAAACAGCGAACGCCCCAGGACGCCTTTATAGCCAAACTCGTAGGACACTGCTGATTCAACGCCAATCTGGGGATTGCCAAGATTCCACTGCGACAGCGATGAAACACCCAATGGTGTCACCCCCGTTTGCGCTACAATCATTGAGTCAATCCGCGCAAAGGCTACCGGTGCTCCTGCTGGCGACCGACGGTAAAGATCTGGATAGCTCGGTCTCAAAAATGATCGGTTCACTGTTAGCCGAAAGGTGTGTTCAGGAACCGGTGACCATACAATGCCACCTTTTGGGGATAGTTGCGTCTCGAAAAATGTCGAGCGATCAACGCGGAGTGCACCAACCAGACGCACTGTTTGCAGGAGCATCCACTCTGCCTGACCGTAAAAGCCAGAAAAGTTGTTGTGCAATTCGCTTGGATTGATGATCGCTAATGCTCCGGCGACAGCTGTGCGAACATGCTCGTAGCTATGCTGCACCCCCACAATGAGCCGGAGGCGATCGTCGAACAATGCATCGTTCCACTGCGCATCGACCACAGCAACATCGGATTTTTCCGCTGAGGTTGCTGCTGCATTGAGCACGATTTGCGGGTAGGGTGTAACACGCCGTGTCCAATATGCCTGCACGTTCAATCGCTCACTGTTGTATGCTAAGCGTGCATATGGCTTTTCGACATCCGGTATCAGAATGCGTCCGGTTTGGTTGACAAAGTATTCGTTGCCGTAGCGAGAGTAGCCAACGTCGGCAACAACCCGCTCCGAGGGCGAAACATCGTAATCGGCTCGTGCAGTCACGGCGTAAAGGAAAGCTCGTCGGTGGGCATTGATAAGCGAATCAATGTTGTTAATCCGCCGCCCGAAAACAAGCTGCCCCCTTACATCGCGTGCCAGACCCGGATATTCCAATCGCCCACCGGCAGTTGTATCGCGAGAATGCACCCAGTCTTGATTCTGGAACGACACACCCGCAGCGATTTTGTATGCCAGCCGATCGACTGCACCGGCATGACGGACAATTGCACGCATGGTGTTGAACTCTCCACCGGTGATACTGGCTCGGGTGCCAAGGACTTCTCGTGGCGAGTAGGTAGTGATATTGATCACCCCATTGTACGCATTCGCACCATAGAGCGCGGACCCTGGACCGCGAATGACCTCGATCGAACGGATATCACTCATTTGTTGCTGGAGCGAATTCCATTCGAGCAAATTCAGGAGTGGTGTCGAGGGATCGCGCCCATCAATGAGTACCAGTACGCGACGATTGATCGAAGTATTGAAACCACGTGTATTGACGTTGAAGTCGTTCATGCCAGACTGCACCACATCAACACCGGGGAAGTGTTCAAGTGCTTTTGGCAACTGTCCGTGTGTGCTGGCACGTTCGAGGTCCTGCGGCATCACCACCGATACTGCTGCTGGCGCATCTGTAATTTTTTCCAGCCGACGCGATGCACCATAGACAATAACCTCGTTCATGGTACGGGATTCGATGCCGATGGTATCGGTTAGCCGCAGCGTCTCTCCAGCTTTGAGTGCGATGCTGCGCTGCACACGCTGATAGCCGATACCTCCAAACACAAGGGTGTACTGTCCCGGTGGAATGTTCTCAAAACGATAGGTACCATCAGAACGCACGAGCGTGCGAAGTCGAGGGGGTTCGATCGATACGATAGCCCCACTGGCTGGCTCGCCGTCGCGTGTCCAAAGCTTTCCTTCGATCGTTTGGGCTACAAGCGTAATACTGATGGGAACAAAACAAGCAAATAATAGCAATCCAGTACGCATACGTATCCAACAGTAATGATGAAACATTAGGCAGAACGTTTTGTGTTGTTCGGTGAAAGGAATCCTGTTTTGAGTCGTTTAGAAACTTTGGCACCAAGCAGTTTGCGGAGCATCGGACGCATCAACCCTGCACCAATAACTGCCTGGCGGAAACGGTAGGCATCACGAAGCGAGTACCGCTGCCTATCGAGCACCCAATGGAGGAAAATACCATCGGAAATACCCAACTCCAGCTGTGCAAACGATTCGACATCAACTGGTGAGAACGCCCGCTTTTTGACGAGTTGCTGAGTAACCCCTGCACCGATGGCGCCGAGCGTCTTTTTCATCTGCTGGATTCGCTCGATGAAATGCGGATCATCACTTCGCAGCGCGTGTGCCCAAAATTCGAGGAGTATCGGTGCATACTCAGCATGCTCTTCGTAGAAGGCAATCGCTGTTTCAATCAGCGCATCAGCAGTAGCAAGTGGGTCGTTCACATTCTCATCAGCAGCACGTCGCATCGCAGCTTCGTAGGCATCCATCCAGTAGTCGTACACCGCCAAGAATAACTCATCTTTGGTCGAGAAATATTCGTAGATGGTACCCTTGCCAATGCCGGCAGCTTCGGCGATATGCTCAATTTTCGTTGCGTGAAATCCGCGCTGAGCGAAAACGCGGATTGCCGTTGCGATAATTGTGGTGCGTTTAGCGTTCCATTGCTCATCACTTTGGGGTCGGCGTGCCATACATTCTCGTTATTGACTGACCAGTCGGTCGGCAAAAATACAGTGCAAAGACGTTCGCGCGATATTTGCGCCGAATTGAATTGGCAATAGCATTCACACCATGGCAACACTGACTGACTTCGAGGCAATCGAGATGCGTGTTGGACGCATTGTGCGAGCAGAATCATTTCCAGCAGCCCGCAAGCCTGCCTACAAGCTCTGGATTGATTTTGGCGCCCTGTACGGCATCAAGCAGTCAAGTGCACAAATTACCGAACGTTACCAACCGGAGACACTCGTGGGGCGACTTGTAGTTGCAGTAGTCAATCTCCCGCCAAAACGCATTGCTGATTTTGTGTCAGAGGTGCTTGTCTTGGGAGTACC
>JAOAEV010000126.1 GCA_026416585.1 Chlorobiota bacterium
GTTGCGTGCGCAACAAAATCGAACATCATGAAGCTGACAGAGGGCACCTTCAAGCGTACATTCGAAGGGGTTGCCAAGGATTACTCCGATATCGAAGCGTGGCACATCATCGTTGATAATTGCGCCCACCAGTTGGTCAAAAAACCGGAACAATTCGACATCATTGTCACCACAAATATGAACGGTGATATTCTCTCGGATTTGACCAGTGCGCTCATTGGTGGTCTGGGGTTTGCACCGAGTGCGAATCTGGGCAACGAGGTGGCAATCTTCGAAGCAGTACACGGTACCGCACCAAAGTACGCTGGCAAGAACGTCATCAATCCTACCGCCGTCCTGATGAGTGGGATCATGATGCTGCGCTATCTGGGCAAATTTGAGGCAGCAGCAACAATCGAGAACGCATTGTTTGTTACACTCGAAGAAGGAAAATATCGCACTGGCGACGTAGTCGGCTACAATTCAGGACTGGCAGCCTCGACCAGTGAGTACACGGACGCTATTATCGCCAATTTTGGGCGGACACCTTCGACAACAGCAGTGCGCCACTACAAACCGCTCGAAATTCCGCGCATTTCCTCTGACCTGGTTTCCGTGCGACCGGCAACGCGACGTGTAGTCGGTGTGGACATCTTCGTCGAAAGTGCACTGCTACCCAACCAGATCGGTCCTTCATTGGAGGCACTGGCAGAAGGGACCGCCCTCAAACTCAAAATGATCTCCAATCGCGGTACACAGGTATATCCTGACAAAGGCACGATGATCGATTGCGTGGACCACTACCGCTGCCGCTTCATCGCACGCGATCCAAACATCGACATCAGCGACCAAGATATTTACGCGCTACTCCAGCGGGTGGCTTCGGAGCATCGCTGGATGCACATCGAAAAACTGTCCGAATTTGACGGCGCACCAGGCTTTACCAAAGCTCAAGGAGAAGACTAAATTCAGCGCCTGGCTAACCACCAGCACCAAAAACGAAAACCGGCGCAAAGGATAGAGCTCCTCTGCGCCGGTTTTGCTACTGTATGGTGCGCCGTGATTACTTGTCGTCAACGACAGTGAATTCGGCGTCTTCGACACCCGGTGTGCTCGAACCACTGTCGGAGGGACCACTACTGGTACTGTCCGCTGTTGCGCCAGATGCTTGATACATCGCAGCGCTCGCGTCGTTCCACGCTTTTGTCAGCGCATCCATCGCTGGGCGGATGTCGCTGGGATTATTCTTGATGGCATCCTGAAGCCGTTCTTTTGCCTGCTCGATGCGTGACCGATGTTCGGCAGAGATTTTGTCACCAAGTTCTTGCAACTGCTTGTCGGTTTGATAGACGAGTTGATCGGCTTGGTTGCGCAACTCAATTTCTTCACGCCGCTTTTTATCCTCGGTAGCATGTTCCTGTGCATCGCGCTTCATGCGCTCGATTTCTTCGTTACTCAAGCCGGACGACGCTGTGATACGGATGTCCTGTTGCTTGCTGGTTGCTTTGTCGCGTGCGGTGACCGTCAGAATACCATTGGCGTCTATGTCAAAAGTCACTTCGATTTGGGGTACACCGCGTGGCGCCGGCGGAATGCCGTCGAGATGGAAGCGTCCAAGCGAGCGATTGTCACGCGCCATCGGACGTTCGCCTTGGAGGACGTGAATTTCGACCGATGTTTGATTGTCAGTCGCTGTCGAGAAGATTTCGGTCTTCCGTGTTGGGATTGTCGTGTTTGCGGGAATCATTGGCGTCATAACCCCGCCGAGTGTTTCGATGCCGAGCGTCAGCGGAGTCACATCAAGCAGTAGCACATCAGTCACTTCACCACTGAGTACCGCACCTTGGATGGCAGCACCGACGGCGACAACTTCGTCGGGATTAACGCTTTTCGATGGCTCCTTACCGAAAAAGGTGCGTACCAGTTCTTGGATACGCGGGATGCGCGTCGAGCCACCGACCAAAATAACCTCGTCAATTTTGTCCGGTGTGAGTTTTGCCGCCTGGAGCGCCTGCTCGCAAGGCTTGAGTGTTCGCTCAAACAGATCGTTGCAGAGCTGTTCAAACTTAGCCCGCGTGATTGTCATTTGCAGGTGTTTTGGACCGTCGGCTGTTGCTGTGATAAACGGCAAATTGATTTCCGTTTGCAGCATTTGCGATAGCTCAATCTTCGCTTTCTCGGCTGCTTCGCGCAACCGTTGGAGCGCCATCGGATCATTGCGGAGATCAATGCCCTCTTGGCGCTTGAATTCGTCGGCGATATAGTCAATGAGCCGTTGATCGAAGTTGTCTCCTCCAAGGTGAGTATCTCCACTGGTGGATTTAACCTCGAAAACACCCTCGCCGATTTCGAGGATCGAAATATCGAACGTGCCACCACCGAGGTCGTAAACAGCAACTGTCATAGTTTTCCCGCGCTTGTCCAAACCATACGCCAGCGCCGCTGCCGTCGGTTCGTTGATGATGCGGCGTACGTTGAGACCAGCAATTTCACCGGCTTCTTTTGTCGCTTGCCGCTGAGCGTCGTTGAAATACGCTGGGACAGTAATCACCGCATCGGTAATTTTTTGCCCAAGATAGTCCTCGGCTGTTTGCTTCATTTTCTGCAGAATCATCGCCGAGATTTCCGGCGGCGCATAGAGCCTACCGTCTATTTCCACGCGCACAGTTCCGCCGTCGGGACCGGGGACAACCTTGTAGGGCACCATTTTCGCTTCTTCGGTGACTTCGTCCCACCGGCGCCCCATGAAGCGTTTGATTGAGTAAATCGTGTTCTGCGGATTGGTGATTGCTTGACGTTTGGCAGCGTGCCCGACAAGTCGCTCACCCGTTTTGGTGAACCCAACGACCGACGGTGTCGTGCGGCTGCCCTCGCTGTTGGCGATCACAACCGGTTGCGTTCCTTCCATCACGGCGACAACGGAGTTCGTCGTGCCTAAGTCAATACCGATGATTTTACCCATCACTGTCTCTACAAAAATGTTCTACATAGTGCGTCCCTTATGCACAGGAATCGTGCCAATCATCTTTGAACGGTCAGCATGGCAGAAATGCATAACAATCTTGTCGGAGGGACGCTATTGTGGCAGTGTCGTATCACCCGTTTTTTGAATAGCGCACTGCCATCATTCCATGCATTGCGTTGTCTTCATCAACCTGGTTTCAGGGCACTCGTCTCACCCCAAAAAGATGCTCAAAAGCAACTCCGCACTCAACAGCCGGAAGGCGTTCAGCACGAGGACTACCGTGTCTTCAGCATGGCGCATTTTAAGCTTTTACCCAGAAAACGCTGCTCCGCGCAACTGATCCTATTCTGCTGGGAACGTGTACGACGTATCGAGTGGATTAGGCGGATGCTTCTCGAGATATTCCTGCCGACGTTGTAGCCAGAGCTGACGTTCGGGAAAGTCTGGCAGCGGGGCCGCACCGGGAATACCCATCAGTGGAAAATCTTTCCGCAACGGATAGAGCGGCTCACCTGTTTCAGGATGCACGTAGTCTTCAGGCATGTAAAAGCGCCTCAAGTCGGGGTGCCCTTCGAAGCGAATCCCGTACATGTCGTAGGTTTCACGCTCATACCAATTGGCACTCTCCCAGACAGCCGTCGCTGTTGGCACTACCGGGTCTTCTGCAGGGATAGGGACCTTGACCCGTAACCGATGCTTGAGTGGAATCGAGTACAGCAAGTACACAGTCTCAAACCGAATAGGCTTGCGGTCGAGCCAATCGATTGCTGTTACATCGAGCAATTGGTCAAAGCGAGACAAAGGATGGTCACGCAGTTGAAGCAGGACTTCTATGAGCTCTTCTCGTGCGACAATAACCGAGAGTTGCCCGTGATGTTCGTATGTTTCCAGATTGCTACCGACAATGGGCGACAGTAAATCGGCAACAGTGTCTTTTGCGATGTACACAGCGCTCAACCTGCATGGTAAACAATTAGTACAGCGAAAATACAGAGCAGCACTGCTTGGCGAACCGCATGCTTGGTGACAGACGGACAGTGGATACATGCATTTTTGCTACCATGAATGCAAATGTCGAATCTCTCCGCCACCGTTTTTTCGAACGGCTTGCTGCGTGCACAGTCGCCATCGATGGAATGTGTAATGGCGCCGAGAACATGAGGCGAGACGCCTCACACGCTGCTACACTACTGGACACACCTGACGATAATCGCATTTACATTCGGCTCTACGCATGGCAGCCGTGGTGCATTTCGCTCGGCAATACCCAAGCTGAAACCGACATTGACATAGACCGCGCACATGCCGATGGCATAGACGTCGTCCGTCGTCCCACTGGCGGACGTGCTATCCTCCATGCACGTGAACTGACCTATGCACTGATCCTGCGGCTTGGCGAGGGATTGACCCATGGACACGTCTATCGCTTCTGGCACGAATGGCTCGCTACGGTGCTGCGAACACACTTCGGCACCGATGGCATCGTGTACAGCCGAACGCAACCGGATTTCCCGCAGTTGCAACGACAGGAGCCAACTCGCTGGCTCTGTTTTGCATCAAGTGCACGTTTCGAACTACTCTGGCGTGGTCGGAAACTTGTCGGCAGTGCCCAACGCCTGTACGGTACGGTGTTGCTCCAGCATGGATCACTGCTGCTCGGTACTGGTCATGAGCGTTTGCCTTACTACCTCCGCGCATGTAGCAACCCGGACACCGTCGCCGCGTATTTATCCTCTCGGAGCGCTACGTTAGAGGATGTCTGTGGACGTTCCATCTCCTTCGACGAACTTAGCGGGGCAATTACCAGTGGCATTCATCGCCATGGGTATTGCGCCAGGTAAGTGACTCACCGCTGCTCAGCAGTGACGGACTCAGCATGTTCCTGTAATGCAATGCGGGCCACGATGTCCACGTCAGTTTCCGGTGGAAGCTCGCTGTAGCTGATAATGTTGGCGATCGGATACTGCGACCGAATCAAGCGGTGTAAGTAGGGACGCACTGGCGCCGAACAGATGACCAACGGCTGGTACCCCATCATCGTCAATTGGTCAAGCGCTGTCCCAACACTCCGTAAAATCGACCGCACTAAGTCTGGCGATAAACCAAGCGTCGTGCTTGACTGTGCTGATGGGTTGTTTTGCAGCGTCGTTGTTAGGACATTTTCGATTGCCGGATCGAGTGCGGCAGCGTGCACAACACCGTTGACGTCTTGGAACAACCGCTTGATAGTTTCCCCGAGATGGTGGCGGGCATACTCAGTCAGTACGTCGGTGTTCTTGGTAACCTTGACGTACTCGAGTAATGCTTCCAAAATCGTCGGCAGATCGCGGATGGGTATTTGTTCGCGGAGGAGGTTCTGCAGAACCTTCTGAATAGTTCCCAGCGGCAGTGTTTCGGGCGTAATCTCTTCGACAAGAGCGGGGTAATCCTTCTTGAGTGCCTCCACAAGTTGCCGCACATCCTGCCGCGTCAGAAGCTTGTCGGCATTGCGGCGGAGAATTTCTGATAAATGTGTTGCCAATACAGTGGCAGGTTCGACGACCGTAAAGCCTGACAATTCCGCATTCTCGCGCTCGTGAAGCGGGATCCATGTTGCGGGTAACCCAAATACTGGTTCCTGTACCTCGATACCGCGGAGTGTACCCTCAGCGTTACCAGGATTCATCGCTAGTAACATTCCAACGTACAGCCGATTGCGGGCAACGATATTACCTCGCAATTTGATGACGTATTCGTCTGGCTCGAGTGTCAGATTATCCCGCACACGCACCGGTGGCAAAATCACGCCGAGTTCTGTTGCGAGCTGGCGACGGATGTTCGCAATGCGGCGGAATAAATCACCTCCGTGTTGCTCGTCAGCTAACGGCAGGACGTTCAATCCGATTTCGACCTCAACCGGATCGACTTTGATGAGCTCCTCGATGGGTTGTTCAGCAGGCTTCGCGATCGTTTCTGCTTGCGTGAGTTCTTCGCGGAGTTTTTCGCGTTCGGCAATCCGCAGCTGGCGACGACGCAGAATACCAATGCTCCCAATTGACAGCGATAGCAGCGCAAATGGAAAAAACGGGAACCCAGGCAACAGTCCCAGTGCCATCGTAACACCAGCGACAACCAGCAGCGGGCGAGCTCTACCGGTCAGTTGTATGCTCAAATCCTTGTCGAGAGAAGTCGCCGAGCTTGTCCGTGAGATAATCAAACCAGCGGCAACCGATACCAGTAATGCTGGCACTTGCGAGACCAGCCCATCACCGATCGTCAGAATGGTGTAGGTTTTTAGGGCAGCGCCGATATCCATTCCACGCTGGAGCACCCCGATGGCAAATCCGCCGAGTATATTGATGCCCGTGATGACCAGCCCTGCGATTGCATCTCCCTTAACAAATTTCGAGGCACCGTCCATTGCACCGTAGAATTCCGCTTCGCGTTGAAGTTGCTCGCGCCGGCGACGGGCTTCTTTTTCGTCAATGAATCCGGCGTTCAAATCGGCATCAATGCTCATCTGCTTGCCCGGCAATGCATCGAGCGTAAAGCGCGCGGCAACTTCGGCAATGCGCGTCGAGCCTTTGATAATCACAACAAAATTGATCACGAGCAAAATCAAGAACACGACGACCCCGACAACGAAATTGCCGCTGACAACAAAGGTGCCAAACGCATGAATGATCTTGCCTGCTGAGGCTTCGCTTAAAATCAGCCGTGTCGAAGCGATATTCATGCCGAGCCGAAAGAGGGTCGCCACGAGTAGTATTGTGGGAAATGTACTGATATCGAGTGGCGAGGAGATGTACACGACCACCATCAAGATGAGCACCGATAGTGCAATGCTGAGCCCCAGCAGCAGGTCGAGCATAAATGGTGGTAGAGGGACTATCAATAGCCCAAGCACACCCAGAATACCGACAACGAGTGCTAAGTCACGATAGCGATCAACGTTGCGTAGGAGTGCATCGAGATTTCGTGGCAACGATGGGTTTATGGGTGCGGGCAATGCCTGCTGTTGGGCCATCCGTGGCTCATTCTGAGTAGTGATGTACTCGTTTGCCGCAACTGATGTGCCAACACTGTGGGAAGTCCGTTGCTGAGGGAACTCTGAAAGAAGTTCAGGGAGACGGTACAGCGAGAATTTCCGCTTGTCACACTGAACGTGTTCATCGCCTACGCTTATACTGAACGTGCTCCAGCATCGGGACGTTGGCGTCAAAATTCGGGGAAGCCGTGAGGCGCTACCACACCTCGAGACAGCAGAGGACACTGCCCCCTCCTGTATTTTTGCATCCGGCTTGTCTCAACAGTTGAACGCGCTTCGATGAAACGCACCTATCAACCCAGCCAGCGACGGCGACGTGCTGCTCATGGTTTTCGCGCGCGCATGGCAACCAAAAACGGGCGGAAAGTACTTGCTGCTCGCCGTGCAAAAGGACGGCACAAGCTGACCGTCAGCGACGAACGGCACTGGTGAACCCCTGCCAAGTAGTGCCGCTCAAATCACGATCCTTGTTCAGTCACGTTGTTCGTCACGGGCGGCGCATCAGAGAAAGCAGTGGTATGCTGCGACTCTACGCTCTGTTATCAGCAGAACGGAGTGGGCGGCTTGCTGTTGGGGTGATCATTCCCCGTTCGGTTTGCCCACATGCAGTTGGACGGAACCGATTGCGGCGTTTGTTACGGGAAAGTATCCGACTCGTGTGTCGCCAGCGTCCCCAATTGGTCGAGCCATACGCAGTTCTCATCGTTCGGTGGATTGGTACCCCCAAGCTCCCGTGCAAGCAACTCTACCTACAGCAGGTATATCCACTGTTACAAACAGCACTGGAGTATGCACAGAAGACAGAACCTCCTGTCGGCACTGTATGAACGACGAGCGTTACGCGTTCAGTATTGAGAATTTGCTCCGCCAGCTTGACAGTGCACCGTTCGAGCTGGGCTACTACACCGTTCACTTCTACGTGGACGAGCATGGGCGTCCATCCCGCACACCGACTGACCGCATGGGAACGTTTTTCTACTCGCCGTCGGGTGGCACACTTCGTGACGAGCATCTCAACATCGTGTTTTACAACGCCCGGCTGGACCGATACAAAGGTTACGGTCGGCTCGGTGAGAATTCCCCATAAGCCAGCACCGTTCGGCGTATGCAGTAGTGTGGGAAAAATTTTTCTTGCATGATTAGGGAGCATTAGTGTAATTTGCACATGCGTGTGGAAGGCAGCATACCACGCGCTCCGTTAGCAAGCCACTGTTTCGCGTAAGCGATATGTCACCAGAGAGCCGATCGCGGCTTGGGATGGTGCGTCCTGAGCGCGTAGCCGACGTGTGCTTCGAGGTTCATGCCTGTTTTGCCGAGGGCGAGCACCCCAGCAGTCTTGCACCGCTATTGCACACAGTCGCATTGATTACGTTGCAGCGATTCGATCGCCTGCCACCACACCGTCAATCGCTGACAGTCATCGCCAGCAATATCGCCGGTGCACTGCGCCGTTTGTCGTCGCTCGACAAACGACTGGAGGGGCTTGATGCAGCGTGGCAATTTGGTGTGCGCTCCTCAGGAGAGGCATACGATCCGCACTGCATCCGACAGGCAGTGCAGTTGGTAACGTCACTTCGCCCACTTGAACCGCGGGCGTTTGCCACCGGGATTGCACAGTATGTTGCCAGCGTCGAATTGGCGAAGCGAGGACTTCCGCAAACACTGGCGATGCTCGCCTACCGCGTGCTGCAGCCACCACCATGGGCTGCATTCCTTGAAGCGGGTGGGATGCACAGTGCACTGCTGTGGAACATGACGGCACTTCTCGGGACTTTTTCACCACCAGCAGCAGCAGCGGTTCGGTTCACTGTTGCCGATTGTGATCGGCAGCAAGAAGCACTCGTACGCATGCTTGCGGCAATCGCACCGACGGCAGTGCCGACTACGCTTGCTGACTCTCTCCCTGCCTGCGGAATGTCCTCGCTCCGCTTTGATCGAATTGTCGCTATCGCTGATGCCGTCTCCGACGATTACATTGAAAACTGCTGGCAGCTACTCCATCAAGGTGGCAAGGCACTCGTGGCATTCCCCCTGCTTCACCTTGAACGATGGTGGAGCACGCAACTCCGCCTCGCTCTCGAACGCGATTGGATCGAAGCGCTCATCCAGTGGAAATGCGGTAGCGGTCCAGCTTGGATATTCGTCGTTTTGCGGACAACAGCATCCGTGCATGTTCGCCGTCGCGCATTGATTGGAACACTTGAAGGCGAACTGTCGCTTGACCGTATCGAAGAACTCACCGAAGCTCTCGGGCGTGGCACTGTAACAAGTAGCTGGCTATCGTGGGTGCCGACAGAAAATGCAACCGTCTTGCTCGGCGAATCTGCACCGCAGCACACAGACCTTGCCTCTGTATTAGAACGTTATGCACAGATCAGTCTTGATTTCGCCTCTCTGACGGTCGGCAACAATGGTTCCCTTCGGTTCGACGACCGCATCACATCAGCACAGATGCTGCAGAACGCCGTCCGATCCGCCCACAGCCTCCGGATGCACGAGATGCGCTATTACTACTGGCTCGATCAGTGGTGGCAGCGAATTCGTCCACTGCTGATGCAGTACGGGCGTATGGTATGGCAAACTGTCGAGCAGTCACTGGTTGAGCAGCTTTCCATCGTGCCAAGTATGCCAATCTCATCGGTTCGTGCGCTCGCTGCGCAGTGGTGGCTGGCAATCGAGCCGGACTTATGGGGTATAGAACAGCACGGAGCCCGCAGCATCATCGAGGGCATTGTCAGCAGTATCGAGCGTAAAATGCGTATGCATGGGGTCAAGCTCTGGAAGCAGCTCGATACGCGCGAGGAATTTTTTCTGACTAACTGCCTGCCGGAGCTTTCGGTACGTGTTCACAGTGAGCTCCGCCGTCAAGCACACTTGCGCCAAAGCGAACTGCAACAACTCGATGCCCGGATCGCTACTCTCACCGCAGAACTCGCGACCTACCGCGAGCGCATGAAGCAGCTCCATCAACAAGCCAAAGCCAATGACTTCTCACATGACGCACCCGAACTAATCGATAGCACCATGCCGCTGCAAAATGAATTAAGCGAGCTGCTCAAGCAGATGGTCACTGCCCAAAACGAGCTGAAAATGCTCCAGCAGAACCGTCATCTGCTCCATACTCCCACCCCCGAGGATTGGTTTTCTCCCGTCGTTGCCCGCTGCACAGCACAGCTCTTGCCAGCACTGCAGACTGTTCGTCGCCGATTGGATGAAACGACATCATTATCATTGCTTTCCACTATGTGGGAAGATCAGCTCCGCACACTCGCCGACCGGCAATGGGAATCACTTGTCACTGAAATTACTGCTGCGTTTGAACGCTGCTGGCGTGAGCATAATCGAATAGCACACTCCAGCACTGCATCACCAGTCGCCCTCGCGCAATAACACGAGCGCTTTCGCGGATATTGTCCGCCTGGGGCATGAATGTATCAAGTGCGCCAGAGTTGTCGGACTAGAGTCTATCGTACCACGTTCAACGGCTGCCGGTAGAACCGCCCACCTGCTTTCACAACGACACTGTATGTGCCACTCGACAAATACTGCACATCGAGCCACGCAGTAGATCCATAACTGAGCAGTGGTACCAGTTGAACACGCCCATGTACATCATATACTGTCACTTGTTCGATGGGTTGGCCGTCGTTGGTTTGCATTATTGCACCATCGGTTGTAGGATTGGGTGCCAGCACAAGTATAGTACCGGTCGCCCTATCTACAGCACTATTGAGGATTCGCAGACAGTTTGCAAATGGTGTGGTGGTGTTCTCCATGTTGCACCAGCAGACCAGCTGAGCAGTATTAGCATCTCTGACCCCTATAGCAGTGAATAACCAAATCGCAGTTCCTTCCGACACTCCGACATATGCCAGTTGGGGACGCGCTCGACCGCCGAACAGCATTGCAGTAGTAGTATCGAGATAGAATTCTTCGATGAGCATCCGATATGCTTCCGTCTGCCGCATCCGTTCCATTGCTGCAGTGCTGTTAATCCAGCCGCTCTGGAATGCTGTTGCACGGACATAAAATGGCATGTCATTACTGGAGGTGTCATCCAGTGGAACGTTCGTAGCATGGAAGATGCCTGGAGCCAGACCTTGCGTATATACCGCCACAACAGAATCGCCTGAAGGAAAAACATAGACCCATGCAGGGGATAGACCATTGGTGTCTGGATGCGCCGCGCCCGCCGTGCCAATAAGACAGGGTTGTTCCGTAGTATTAGCGGCACCCTGGGCAAACTCCAACCCATCATGAGCAGAAAATGGATATCCACCTTGCTCCATCATCTGACAACCACTCATCGAACCGTCATACTTGCACCAACACCATAGCTCAGAGGTATTACCGATATCAGTAGCACTAAATACCCAGGCTGGTGTCCCCAGTGGTAGTGGTCCTTGATCCCGCATCCGCCCTGCCATCAAGAGTACCTGCCCAGCAGAGTGTCGCCCAGTCCACTGGCGATAGACATCATTAGCTGTGAAGATTGCCATCGCACTGTCGCTATCTATCAAGTCTTCGGGAAGTGGAACAGCGTTGATATAGATTGGGAGGGTGCTCGTATCTGGAGTTGAGAGGGAGCTTGCTTGAAAGGACCCATTCGTTGGTTGGATAACTTGAACACCAACCACCTGATCATTGAGCATGAATGCATACATCCACATCAATGACCTCCCGGTAGCTGCAGTACCTGGTGGAAAGATGCTTGTACCGAGTGCCGATGGTGTATTAGTTGTGCCGACAAATTCTTTGGCTGCGCCGATTCCCTGCCGTGCCGTGAAGGGAATTTGTGCCATGAGCGAAGCGGTAACACACAGGAGCAATGCTCCGTATTTCGTTGCATACAGCATAGCAGATCTCCATAATTGTTGAACATTCCCACCAGATTGGAACGCTCTCGCACGAATGATTATCGGCGTTGTTGTGTCCGCCGCGCAGCTGCACTGGCCCGTGCCACCGACGGCTTGCCGTAGATGCCTGCAGGTGAACGCAGGACGATGCGATAGTAGTAGGCCTCAGTGATTTCTGCACTGCCGTCAGTATATCGCCATACAGTCGCTGGTAGTAACGGACTGATTGGGGTATATGTTTCACCATTCGAACTTCGCTCGACGATCGCGACCGTACCCTCCGGCACATAGCCGACGTAATGCCACGTAATCGTAATTCCATCGGTAGTAACAATGAGCGTATCGACTTCGGGCACCGGCGGCGTGCGTAAATCGTAGCACTTTGCCGTAATGCGCCGGGAAGGTTTTGAACGGTTACCGGCACTATCGTATGCAACAACGGCATAGCCGTAATAAACTCCCGCACGGACATTCGAATCAGCGTAGATGCGCGCAGTAGCGGGCAGTCCTGTGCGGGTCAGCAAAACGTCGTTCCCATCGTCATCCCGACGGTAAATAAAAAAGCCAGCAACATCGCGTTCCGGTTGTGGCTGTGACCATCGCAGTGTGATGATCCCATCGCCCGGAACCGCTTCCTCCAACTGCGGGCGCTGCGGTGGCACTACATCGGGAAGCACTACTCGTACCGGTAAGCTCCATGGGCTGGTGTTACCGCGTCGATCAACAGCACGGATACGGTACCAGTACGTTATCGGCACACTAGCAAGTGGAAGCGTTTCGACAAATGTCGTATCAGTGACTGGTTCGAGAGATACGATCGTCAGTCCCGAATCCGGGAGGAACATCGATCGCGCCACTTCATAACCCCATACCTCGGACGATGGACTTTTCATCCAACGCAACCGTGCCTGGCCGACCTCACCTTTGCCTTCGATCATCAGCGGTAAGGGGATCGAGTTTCCCGAACTCATTGCCAGCGACACCATGGAAATCACCATCGCCGCAATACTGATGCGGATCATCGCCCCACCTCACTAAATGGTGGCAATTGACCGCTACCGATGGTGTTATTCCCCTCGCCATCACCCTCAGTCGTTGGTAAGCAGGGATGTAGACGCACACGAATACCAAGAAGACGGCCCCCCTTCGGCAACCACAGAGAATGGGATACAGGAATGCCATTCTTGGGCTGCAGTGCTCTCGGCAAAATATACCGCTGCTGCTCAACGATGAGCTGACGCCCTCCCTGCGGCAATTCGATGTACACCCAGACTCTCAGATCGAATGGCATCCCCTGAAGAATTGACTCAGTGCCAGTGTTTTCGAGAGCCAAATGCAATAAAAGCGAAGAATCGCGCTCAACTGAGAGTGGAAGAATTGGCTGCATGCCCCACCGCAGAAGAGTGCTTATGCTGTTTGGAGCATTGACAAAATCAAACGGTACGCCCCTGGATGCATAAGGCAGCGTCGTCGCCTGAGTTCCTGTTAGGTCAATGTCTCCAGTATTCCAAATGCGCAGTCCAGAGACCGTCGCGTTGGGGTCTATATTCGATGCTGGAACTCGAATAGCAACACTGCCGAATTCAATGTATCCGTACCGATTGCCTCGTGGTGGCTCGATCGTTTCCAGGGAGGGATTGGCGAGTGCCACTTCTACAAACTGACCAGCATGCAACTTTAGTCCGCTTGGAGGAAGGGAAAGCGTCGCATTCCATCGCCACCGGGTGCCATCGTCGTATGCAGCCAGTCGAGTTTCGATGCTGTCGAGCCCACCCCACGAGTGAAGTCGCTGCAGACCCGGTGGCATTAGCAGAACTCCGCGCGCCGACATACTCTGCAACGTGCTCTGGCAGATATGCACACTTATCGAATCAGCATGAACCCCAAAACTGCCGACTCTGAGCGTGTCAGGAGTTGTAGTCACTCCTGCAATACTAACAGCGAATTGGTTACCGTTACCTTGCTCAAGAACAGCTGTGCTGGCAATAGAAACAGTGTCATCCCCGACCTGGAATCGCGCCCGTAGCGATGGAACATAGACGCCACGCCAACGCGGTTCACTCCCTGCTGCATTTGCACACAGCCAGTCAGGTGGAAAATTACGCGGATTTGCCTGACTCGACAAATCCAGAATGAGCGTATCAGCATCAAAACGCAGGTGTTGCATCCCCAACACGCGCGCATCCCGCAGACGTATACGAATAACCGTGAGAAGGTCCTCTCTGCGATCGGCCCGCACTGCAAAACGGCCATTGACGGAACTACCGCCAGCAACGATACACGGTATTGCTACTTCCCCCATGACAAACACCGATGGCACGACCGCTGGTTGGCGCCCCATGGTGTCCACAACAACACCCACATCGAGCGTATCGAACCGCAGATCAACACATGGACCGATGAGTAATCCATCACCATTGCATATCCACGGTTGCGGTAGTGGGATTATCTGGCGTGGTATTCCTCCTGCATAGAACGGTGCTGCCTTTATTGGCACGCTATCGACAGTGCGGCAACTCCAATCCCACTTACTCCAATACGCAAGCCACGCTCCGTCGTAGGTAACCGCTGTTGGCGTTACACTCAATTGTTCGATGGCGAGTGTGAGTAAACCCAACTCTACTTTCGCTTTGATCGGCATGTGAATCATACCACTCACAAGTGGTGCTTCCCCATGAGCGTCAGGCTGCCGAACCGTGACATTACTGAACGCTACGTGTATTGAGTCGTGAAGGATTGGAAGGTATAGTGAGCCACTACCGCTGATTGTACATGTTGAACTCGTGCACGCCACCGCCGACCGAAGCACGATCGATAAACCGTGTGGCACTGCAATACGGCGAATCAGATTCCCATCCCCTCGCGATACAGGCATCGCCGTACCACTCTGCGCCAACGTATTGGATTGGTTCTGCACGGTTATTGTGTCACCACGAGCCGACGTCCCGGTAGCACTATTCGATGCAAAACGAAAACGGAAAATTTCGCTTTTGCCATTGTTACGTGTCGCCGGACGTCCCTCCACATCAACGGCCGATACTTGCCAAACAAAGCCGATCGCCTGAGGAAATGCAGTAAACGGAATGTCGGTCGGTACATACTGGTACAGTGGCACGGCAAGTCCGCTGAGATTCAGGACAGGTGCATTGACCGTAAGCGCATCCTGCGGCGCTTGCCCCGGGAAGAGCGGTACGACACGGAGCGTATAGGTCACTGGTACTGCCGAGCCCGCCACTGGTGCCCACTGAAACATCGGCATTGCACCAACGGTTAGGGCGCTATCGTTGCGTGGATTGATCAGCATCGGCGGATCAGGAAGCATGACCAGCGTACGGGGACAAAAGGCGCCCGTCGTCCCTATTTCGCGCCCTTGTGCATCGAGCACCCGCATGCAGAATTCGTATTCTCCTTCCGGAAGCTGCCCACTCGCTTGTGCCTGCTGGCGAAGAGCTTCATCTTCGAATTTGACGGCGCTTTCGTGGATTATTTGCGGTCCTGTCAGTAGGAGTGTGCTGTTGGGCAGAACCGTAATGCGTGGCTGGAGCGGATGGAAATCCTTGCTGCGCGCTACTGTGGTACCCGCCGGAAGCCGACGAATCAGAAACGAGATAACGGCACCATCATAGAGCGTTGCAGTCGTATTACGGAGGGACACCTGAACAATCGTTGGATCAGATGCCCATATAGGCAATGCACCTGGCGCTGGTGTCCGCAACGTTACCGTCACTTGAATTGGCTGCGCCATCGCAAGTGCGCCAAGTGCAAGAAGCAGACAGTATGTCGCCTTCTTCATCTGCTTCTTATGTAGCAAAGTTCAACATGCGGTGCACCGTTATTGTATTTGGGTCGGCGTTGTTCCATAAGCTACGAAATTATTTCGACCACCTTTTCAAAAACGAAAGTGCGTCGGGAATACTCCGGAAAAGATCCGCCCCACTGAGTCGAAGCACGCCCGTGCGACGCAGTGTCCACCAATCGCCTGTACTGACCGTTGCGTAGTATGCAACAACACCGAGTGGGAACAATCCTGTTTGTCCTACTACACCACATGCAATAAAACACATTACACCTACAAGAGCACCGCAGACAACCATTGCGGTGTGAAGTACGCTCCGCCCAGACGCTACCAGCACGATGCTGCTGAGCATGAATGGCATGAGCACCCCTGCCACAGCAAGAATACGTAGTTGTCCAACTGCTGCGGCATAACGCTCGCCGAGCACAGTACCAATAATGTCTCCGCCTACCCAAATTCCGATGCTCATGGCACAGGAAACAACAAACATCGCTGAGATCGCTTTACTGACGACTGCATAAAGCGCGTCGCGATCACCGGTGTGGTGGAATGAAACTACTGCTGGATAGACCACACTCCCCGCAGCATCGAGAGCGACCTCGAAAAGACGGAAAATTGTCTTTGCAGCTTGATAGGTTCCCACTGCTGCTGTGCCGAAAAATGCCTGCGCAACGGTAACGTCGAGCTGCCGAATGCTTGTATGAATTGCGCCAGCGCTCATTTGTTGTAGACCGAATGTAACAAGTCGTTTCATCATCGAGCTACTCGGCTTTGCAAACCGCAAGATCCCCCGGCATAGCCACAGCGCGGTGATAGAACTCAGTGCTATCCCACCAATAGCCACTGTGGCAAGTGACTCGAAATCCCTCAGCCAACCAGTTGTAATCCCATGTGCTGTTGCCACACTCATCGATCCAACCCAGGCAGCATCAATCCAGAACATCTGGCGGGTCTGAACATCACGCTGCAACAGGCGCAGACAGTACGTTCGCGGCACAGTCGCCACACATAGGATAGCTTCCAACGCCACTACATTGGCAAAACGTGGCTCACCGAACAATAGACTCAGCACCGGTTCCGATAGAATAATACAACATACGATGCACGCAATCGCCGCCGCATAGAGTACTGCGATTGTCCCATCGAGCACCGGACGTTGGCTCCGCTCTGCACCGAATTGGACTATGCTCTGTAGGACAAGCCCATCAGCCACCACAAAAATCCATGTCTGGATGCTAACTAATAGTGCATAGAGTCCATACTCGGATGGTGATAGTGCACGGATTTGTAGAAGAGCTACAAGACCATATCCAACCAACAAGAATCTGTCGGCTGCGATCCACGAGAGTTTCCGCAGATGGTCCTGGATGCGCGGCATTACCTTTTGCGTTGAGTAGGGACGCAAAGTTAGTAGCGAATCATGTATCGCTGCGATTTTCGCGTAGTCTGCGTATCCTCGAAGGTCGCCGATGGCATCATCTGCACCGTTGAAGGGAATTCACGCATTGTGACGTGACATCACTGCGGCACTTGTGCTCGTGCCGCTGCTCCTCTCGGAGTAGAGTCGGGTTTGGCGCGTTGGGGTAATTGGGATGAAGCTTCTCTGGACAGCCAGAGGCATTCTTGCGTGCTTGTCGAGCGCAGGACCACATGGTGGCTCAATGTACTGCCATTACACCTGTGCGATGCTGTCGCGGTTGCAGCAGTAGCATGCCTAACGCGCCACCAAACGGCATTCAAACTTGCATATCTGTACGGTCCTACTGGTGGCCTTCCCGCGTTGCTCATCCAACATAGCCGACACGGTGCTTACCTGGTGCATTACACACTCTTCGGCGCACATGCAGCTGTTCCTGCAAACGAGTGCGTCCTCGACCCAGAATAATTCCTTCGTGGAATGTTGACACATCGCCAGCGCTGGCATTTTCAATCTCGTCGCAGGAACGAACTGCGGTTATCTCTACAAAAAGCCAACACCGCCCTCCTTGATGAAACTATCTTGGTCCGTGGCGGTAGTATATCCCTGCTCTCGGCGGAATTGGCGTTGTGTGCTTTTGAATTTTTGCCGTTCCCATTTACACTTTGCACCATCAGATGAGTACGCACACAAGCAGCTTTCATGCTAATAAGCATGCAGGGGCAACCTTGATTGGTTGCCCCTGCAGCGGAAGCTGTTCTGGCGCCGGCGATTACCGAACCACCGTCACCGTCTGCCGTGCGACCATCTCACCCTGCCGCACAATCACCGTGTACACACCTGCCGGCAACAT
>JAOAEV010000014.1 GCA_026416585.1 Chlorobiota bacterium
GCCGTTATCGTGATCTCATCACACGTAGCTGAGCCCGAACCGGTCTCAGCATGTGGTGAATGCATTACACGCATCATCACGGGTCGGATAAATTTCGAAAACATATTGGAATCCCAGCATTTCGGCGATCACGCGAATTCGTTGACTCAAATTCGACAGCTTGAGATCACCACCTGCTGCGCGGAAGGATTCAATGTGGGCCAAGAACACACCCAAACCTGCACTGGAAATGTATTCTAACTCCAAGAAATCAATCACCACACGAACACAACCCCGCTCCATCAGTTGTGTAAGCTGATCATCAAGCTGCGGAGCCGTGTGTGCATCGAGGTAACCATACAATTCAACGATGGTCACACCAGATTGGTCTGTCGCGAGTGTGCTGCGAAATCCGTTTTGCATTAATCCATCTCTAAGCTATACGGGACATAATAACAACTGTCATATCATCGTACAACGTTGGAGACTGCTGCACGCCCAGCATTGCCTCACGTATACTTCTGGCAATGTGATGCGGAGAATCCAATGTGTTTACATGTTCGAGCACGGTACGTAAACCTGTCAAACCAAATTCAGCACCATCAGGTAACCCTGCTTCCAACACACCATCGGTATAGAGGACCAGTGCGCGAATATCGGAGCTTCGAAGGGTCTGTACTTCAATCAGCGACGAAAAGCGACGTGTTCCTACCATGCCTATTGCTACACCTCGAGGAGAAACGAACGATACAGACCCCGTGCATGTAGCCACAAGTGGTGGAGGATGTCCTGCACGAAGAACGTTGATTTGCCCATTGACACCAATACTGACCGCTGCGAGGGTGATGTACACCCGGGATTCAAGCACACCGTCGAGCGCAGCGTGGATCCGTGTTACGAACTCAGCAAGACTACTACATATCGGAGCTAATGCTAAACAGATACCCTTGAGCTTCGCCATGTAAAACGCAGCACTGATACCCTTACCGCTGACATCGGCAACGAGGATACATCGGCTTCCATCTTTCAGTATAAACGAATCGAAATAGTCACCGCCAACTTCATATGCCGGTTCCGACCATCCAGTGAATTCCCAACCATTGAATGCTGGAATAACTGCTGGCAACAGACGCCTCTGGATTTCGCGACCGAGCATCAACTCACGCTGCAATCGTTCGCGTTCGAGTGCACCTTCTATCAGCCTCCGATTGGCAAGTGCGATGGTTACTGCCGAAGCAAATGCCTCCAAGGATTGAGCATCTACATGTTCAAATGCGTATGGATGAGGATTGACCACGACTATCGCACCATAGCAGGTATTACTTTCGCCAAGCGGGACGACCATCAACGACTGTGCATACGATTCTACCGAACGAGCAATCGAGAAAAATCGCTCATCTTCTTTCAACCATGGTATGATAACTGTCTCGTGCTGGATGGTACCCGGCTCAATCCGTTCGATATCGAGTGCCAGCGCTCGGCTATGGTCAATGCCAGCTGTTGCAACTAATTCCCATTTGCGATGTTCGGAACACAGGTACAGTGCAGCACCACTTGATTCAGACAGCGCAACGGATAGTGTCACAATCGTATCGTACAATCGTTGGGGTTCATTGTGATCAGCAGCAACACGATTGAAGAATGTGATCACATCGAATTCGTATGTTTTTCGTTCATCAGTTCCTGCGCTTCCTATGATCGCAAAGACAACAACAGCAGCATAGGTACCGACCATCAGAAAGGCATATCCAACCACATACTCGATTCCGGCAAGCCATCGGTGCAAAATCAACGATTGAGGCGTCGTATGATCAAAGACCGCATTCGCTGCCGGTATTGCCAGAATTACCACCAATAGATTCCACCATCCGATACTCCAGCGCACTCGGCGACCGAGAACTTGGATCCAACGTCGTCGTCGTGCTGCCAGGATCGTCAGCACACAGATAATAACACCATTGAAGAAAAAGACAAACTCTATAGTACTCGAAGGAAACAACGCATTGATCCATGCCAGAGGTAACGTCGCCACAGATACGAGCATGCTGCTGCGTAAAAGCAGCGGTGTTCTGGCTACACGATAGAACTGAAGAACCCTGAATACCAGCAGAGCACACCACCCTCCCACAATCAGCAATACAATTCCTCCACCAACACGCCAGATTGGTCCGAGAGGTTCCGTTGGTAGAAGCGAGGGCATCGCCACGGCAACCAATAATGCTGCCACACTCCACCGTAGCCATACTCGAAAGCGCTCGATCGGTACCGCCCGTACAGATCCACTGAACCGCGCAATTAGCCAAATTATTCCGCCAACTATCCCTACAGCTACCGCACTATCAAGAACATATACCACTAACGTAAGCCACTCCGGCAGCCATTCCTTTACCCACTCAATAACCGACACAAGTACCAGATGAAGCACAACTGCCGATGCCAGCGCAAGTATAAATACCAGCATCGAAAAATTATGTTTACTCGGAGTTCGATCGGCGTTCATCGAATACGTTATGATGAAGGCATTGTGCGAATACGCGATCGTTCCAAGAATGTTACGTCACATCCATCACAAAATAAAAATGCCCGAACCATTACGCTTCGGGCGATAAGAGCCAACAACCGGACTTGAACCGGTGACCTGCTCATTACGAGTGAGCTGCTCTACCAGCTGAGCTATGTTGGCAACCAGGCGCAAAAATACAGAACTCGTCTGCCTACTGTCAAGACGACGGATAAACTCGCATGACTTTTTCCCACACATACTCGAGAAAATCTTTTTCCGCCAACGAGCGCCCCGTTACTTGCTCAACCAACTCGAGTGGACAGAGTGTACGCCCCCAATGATGGATATTCTCTTTTAGCCACTGACAAATAGCAGCAAATTCACCGCGACGAACATGGTCAAATGTATCGGGCATTGCCTTCAAGAGTGCTGAACGGAACATCGCAGCATAAAGCTTGCCCAATGTATAGCTAGGGAAATAGCCGAATGCTCCAAGCGACCAGTGGATGTCTTGAAGACAACCATTAGCATCGTCAGGAACATCTAAACCCAGAAGTTCACGCACAAGCACATTCCACCGCTCTGGAATCTCGGCAACATTCAATGTCCCAGCCATAAGTTCTTTTTCGATTCGATAGCGGATGATAATGTGCAGATTGTAGGTCACCTCATCAGCCTCGATTCGAATCAGAGATGGCTCTACCCGGTTGAGTGCGTAGAACATCATTGTCGGTGTCATAGTTGGAAATTGGGGAATGAACCTCTCGATGATTGGAAGTGCAAACTCCCAGAATTCTTCCGATCGCGCGATGATGTTTTCCCAGAACAACGATTGAGATTCATGAATGCCCATCGAGGCGCCGTCGCGCGCAAAAGTGCGCTCCAATGTTGGATCGATACCCTGCTCGTAGAGACCATGCCCAGCTTCATGGATGAGTCCCAGTAAACACGAAATCGGATTATCGTCAGCAGTGCGTGTTGTTAGCCGCACATCAGATGTCGCGAGCGACGTACAAAATGGATGCGCGGAAATATCAACCCGTCCGGCAGAAAAATTAAACCCGATCGCTTCAACGATAGTGCGTGCAGCCAGGAGTTGCTCCTGCCCTGTGCTGGATACACGCGGTACAGCCGCATTCGATGCCGGCGACAGGCCCTTGACGTAGTCAAGTATTCGTAGTGTCTCCTGCTCCAGGCGATCGAAGAGAGGATCGAGTGTTTCGACTGTCATGCCTGGTTCGTAGAGGTCAACAAGTGCGTTGTATGGGTGACCTTGATATCCACGAAGTTCTGCTTCGTGGAGCGACAGCTCGACGAGTGCGCGCAGATCATTGTAAAATTTTGCAAATGACGCACGTGCACGCGCTTCTTTCCAGGCTTCCTGCGCCAAGACAACTACCTGAGATTTCCGACGAACGAACTCTTCTGGCACTTTGAGCGCTCGACGAACATCGCGTGCAAACACTCGAGCAATACGTGTCTCGAGTATCGTCAGTTCTTCGGCTGATGAGTGCAGCTCGCGTTCAAAGTACTCCGCAAGTCTGACTGCACGCTCGTCTGTCATCATAGAATGTGCCAGTGCATTGAGCGTCGCTATTTGTTCAGCACGTGCCTGTGCTGCCAGGGGCGGCATGTATGTCTCTTGATCCCATCCTAATAGCGCAGCCGCTGACGTCAGATCGCTGACTGTTCGCATCAGGGAAAGCGCGTCATCGTAAGCACGACGACAATTGGAAGCCGGTTCCGACATAGTGCTCAGCTGCACAATCAACCAACTGTTTGTTCATAGGAGAGGAGGTATTCGAGCCATGAATTCCCCAGTTTTTCAAGGACTGAATTCATTGCGAGCCGGTCACGAAGGTTGTCAAAATCTACCCGATCAAGCTCCTGATCCTGGTTGAAGCAGGAAAAAACTGGAGTGACCTCGCATCCGGTTGTAGGATCATAATGCTTTTGCAAACACTGCGCGCAGATTTCTTTCATCATGCATTGCATTGGCGAATTGATCGAACCAATTGCCACGTGCGGACCAAATGCTGAGCGTAGTACTGTGTGCCGAGCTTGTTTGACAGCATTCATCATGCCATCGCTCCCTATCGCAATGATTCGCTGTACCTGTTCGAAAGGCACAAGCGGTTCACCAAGCAGCCCTTGGTGGTATGCTACCATCGCTTCAATAATCGTCCCGCGGTAATGGCGGTCTTGTGGACGACGTGGAATTACCGGCTCACCTGCATCGGTGCACCAAACGACTTGATCTGTTGCCGCTTCGATCGCATCGGTTTTGAAAATATCCGCACTCTTACGATAGCCTGCAAAGTAAAGGACACGACATCCTCGCGACTGCAATGCATGTGCAATCGAAAAAAGAACGGCATTACCTAAGCCACCCCCACATAGCAGTACGTTCTCATTTTCAGGAATATGCGTCGGTGTACCCGTCGGGCCCATTACGACGACTTCCTCCCCTGGCGTCAAATGTGCAATCATTCGCGTAGATGCACCGACCTCCAAGGCAATCATCGAAAGCAGTCCCGCATCGGGATCTGTCCACGCACCAGTCATTGCCAACGCTTCCATAATAAGCTTGCGTTCTCCAACCGTCGGCGCCGTTGCTGCATAGTTCTGCAAGCGATAAAACTGACCAGGCTGAAATTTTCGCGCTGCTGCAGGTGCTCGCACCACTAATTCAACGATTGTCGGAGTGAGCCGAACGACGCGCTCGACACGCGCACGATAGTTACGCCGCAGGCTTTCGAAAAATGCGGAAAGAGCGGTTGGATCCGCAGCGGCACCACGTTCGGCTCGTTCAACGTCTTCCGAGAATAGGCGAGCAATATCGCGGTAGCCATTCCGGGCACTCGCCATTGCTCGCACAACGCTTCCGGCATAGTACGGATGGGCATCACCAAAAAAACTAACGAGTCGCCCCTCATAGTGATACGATGTAAAAAAGGCATGTTCCAACTGCTCGGCAGGCTGCAGGACTGGCATACTTAGCTGAAGAACATCGGGTGTGGTCACTTTGCGCAGTACACGATAACGCGAGTGCAAAGTGCCGAGGGAGGGATTCGAACCCCCGACACGCGGATTATGATTCCGCTGCTCTAACCGACTGAGCTACCTCGGCAGACATGATCAGTACTCTGTGCCTTCAAGTCGTTTGAGTTCGTCTCGAATTCGTGCGGCGCGTTCGTAATCTTCTTCGCGAATTGCTTGATCAAGTTCGCGACGAAGTTGCTCGATACGTGACATTGGCGTGCGCCGCACCGGTGGCGATTCGGGTTCGTCTTCTTCTTCGGACTGATGAAGCAAGCGCATCAAATCATCATCGTCATCGTCGTCACCATCGTCGCCGATAGCATCTTCGTCCATCTCAGGAACAATGCCGGCGGCATCAAGAACAGAGTCTGCCACAAAGATTGGCGCACTAAAGCGCACAGCAAGCGCAATGGCATCGCTCGGTCGTGCATCCACACTCAGTTCAAGCCCTTCAATCACAATTTGCGCGTAGAAAATACTCTCACGCAAATCCACAATACAAACTTCCGAAACAGTGCCCCCGGCTTGCTCGATAATGTTTTTCAGCAAATCGTGTGTCATCGGCCGAGTTGGGCGCACACCTTCAAGTTCCGCGGCAATGGCTTGTGCCTCCGGTGCACCGATGACAATAGGCAGACGGCGCTCACCACCGGATTCCTTGAGGATAAGCGCGTAAGCACCATTACTGCCGGTGCTGGCTGACAAGCCGAGAATTTCAACCGGAATCTTTGCCATTGCTTTTGGACCAGAGGCTATCAACGCATCGCGAATTTACGATGCTGCGCTCTGCTTGAGCACTTTGATATATTTAGTGAGCTTCGGCAACACATCGAACACATCGCCGACGATGCCGTAGTCGGCAACTTTGAATATTGGTGCATCCTTGTCTTTGTTGATTGCAGCAATCACCTTCGAGGAAGACATACCTGCCAAGTGTTGCACTGCACCGCTGATTCCACATGCGATATAGAGGTTCGGAGAGACAGTCTTGCCTGTTTGTCCGACTTGCTCGCCATGCGGACGCCAGCCTGCATCAACAACTGCACGCGACGCTCCTACAGCAGCACCGAGTACAGATGCCAATTCTTCGACGAGTGCGAAGTGTTCCGGACCTTTCATTCCTCGCCCGCCGGAGACAATGATGTCAGCCTCGAGAACATCGAGTTTGCCTTCGTTGCGCTCGATTGACTTGACAACAACACGCCGATCAGACTCTGAAAGTGTCGGCTCGAACGTTGTCACAGTCAGCTGAGTCGGTGCATCAACAGGGCGTGCCGTAAACATGTTCGGACGCAACGCAATAACGATGCGTTCCGTGAGGGGCTCAACCGTCGCACGCACTTTCCCAGCATAAAGCGGTCGAACAACATTGAATCTTCCATCCGGACGCGGTAACAGCTCGATGCAATCGGGCAAGTACGCCGCGTTCAATATCGCAGCAAACCGAGGCGCTAATTCCTTGCCTTGCGAAGTAGCGCCAATGAAGACGGTTGAATAACCAGCAGCGGTGACGTGTTGTGCAATTGCTCGTGCGACAGCTTGCGACGAATACTCCGTCAGTAATGGGTGCACGAGTTGAACAACCTTTGTTGCACCGTATCGCGCAAGCACATCCGTATCTGATTGACCGACTACTAAGGCAACTACGTCCGTTGTGTGGGCACGGGCTGCTGTAAGCGCTTCAAGTGATGCACGCTTGATGGTACCTGCACGTTGTTCAATGTATACTGCAATGCTTGCCATGTTTCAACTGTAGTGGTTTCGACTTTTTAGATGACTTTTGCTTGCTCATGCAACAAGCGAACGAATTCAGCGATGTCTGCATCGCTGTCGCTCAGTATGATATTTGCACGTTTTTGCTGGGGAACCTGATAACTGCGAAACACCGTGCACGGAGTTACCTCTTGAGCTTGAACTGTTTCAATTGGTTTCGACTTAGCTTTCATGATGTCCGGGAGCTTCGGATAACGTGGCGTATTGATGCCCTTCTGCACACTGATAACAAGCGGCAATTCCGCTTCAAGAATTTCTTTTCCTCCCTCGATATCGCGTTCAGCACGTACAAGAGTCCCTTCTATCTCAAGTTTCGAAACAATCGAGATAGATGGAACGTCGAGTAAGGCACCGACGGTGCTTGCCATTTGGAAAGAATCATGATCGATACTTTGGCGTCCGAGTAAAACAAGATCAGCATTCATTGCGCGGGCATATGCGGCAATATTGACGGCCACACCATATGAATCGAGTGTGGTACTTGCAACGTGTGCAGCGCTATCGGTACCCATCGCAAGCGCTGTACGGAGAATTTCTTTTGCGGACTCGCTACCTATCGTCAGCGCAACGACTTTGCCACCATGCTTTTCTCGCAAACGAAGCGCTTCTTCGACTGCGAACTCATCGTATGGGTTGAGGATGTACTTGACACCGTCGAGCAACAGTTTTTGCCCATCATCGCTGACACCAATTTTTGCTGCGGTATCAGGTACATACGAAATGCAGACGAGTATGTTCATCGTACGTGATGAATGTTGTTGACCAATGACAAGTGCAAAACTACGCCGCGTGCAGTCGTGACCGCCGTTTCGATGGTACTGGGCGTTTGCTGGCCAGCTCGGCACGTAAGTACCGCCCCGTCAGCGAATCAGTCCGTGTAACTACATCTTCGGGAGTACCTTCAGCAACGATTGTCCCGCCAGCAGCACCTCCCCCTGGTCCCAAATCAATTACCCAGTCTGCATTCTTGATCACGTCCAAGTTGTGCTCAATAACAACAACAGTATTACCACGTTCAACCAACTGATGGAGAAGGTCGAGTAAAATGCGAACGTCTTCGAAGTGCAACCCAGTGGTTGGCTCGTCGAGCACATAGAGTGTTTTTCCAGTACTTGTGCGAGATAATTCCGTCGCAAGCTTGAGGCGCTGTGCTTCACCACCACTAAGGGTCGGTGCTTGCTGTCCAAGTGTAATGTAACCGAGCCCGACTCGCGCGAGCACTTCTAATTTTTTCCGAATCGGTGGTATATCCGCAAAAAAATCAAGCGCTTCTTCGACGGTCATATCAAGGACATCGGCGATGGTTTTACCTTTGTACTTTACACTGAGTGTTTCGTCGTTGTAACGCTTGCCGCCACACTCATCACAGACCACATAAACTTCTGGCAGAAAGTTCATTTCGATCGTCTTTACACCGGCACCTTGGCATACTTCACAACGCCCCCCTGAAACGTTGAACGAGAAACGTCCTTGGGTATAGCCGCGTATGCGTGCTTCAGGCAGCATGGAGAAATGCTGGCGAATGAGTGTGAAGACTCCAGTGTACGTAGCAGGATTGGATCGAGGGGTACGACCAATCGGACTTTGATCAATTTCAATGACCTTGTCAAGATGCTCAATGCCACTGACTGCACGATACGACAGCACTGGCAGTGTTGTGCGATGCAGTAAGTTGCTTACAAGGGGAAACAATGTGTCAAGAATCAACGACGATTTACCGGAACCAGATACACCTGTTACACACACAAACGTACCCAAGGGAATACGAGCAGTCACATCACGGAGATTGTGTCCGGCTGCACCCTCGATGATGAGCCATCGTTGGCTTTTCCTGCGCTGTTCAGGGACGCTGATTTGTCGCATACCAAGCAAATACTGTGCTGTCAACGAGCGCTCACTTATCTCGCGTGGAAGTCGGTGAATGTCCCGCGGCGACGTAATAAAAAGAGCTTCCCCACCATGCACCCCCGCACCAGGTCCTAAGTCAACGATGACATCAGCCGACTCCATCGTCTCACGATCGTGTTCCACCACAACGACCGTGTTACCTACATCCCGTAGCGTTTGGAGCGACTCGATAAGTGCACGGTTATCGTGGGGATGCAGACCGATACTCGGTTCATCGAGCACATAAAGGACACCGACCAGCTGCGAACCAATTTGTGATGCAAGGCGAATGCGCTGCGATTCACCTCCACTAAGCGAGCGAGCAGAACGACCCAGTGTCAAGTACCCCAGTCCCACGTTGCATAAGAATCCCAACCGCTGTTCAATTTCGGTTATGATAGGCTCTGCCACTGTTCGAGAATTGCCACAGAGCTTGTCAAGCAACAACGCAATCCATTCACGTAAGCGCAGAACATCCCACTGGACAACTTCAGGTAAACGGTGATCATTGACACGCACCGTGCGACTTTCGAGACGAAGGCGCTCACCGTTACACGCATGGCACAGAGTCGGTCCCATAAACGATTCGATCCACAAACGCACTTTCGCCGATGATGTTTTCTCTCGTTGGTGACGAAAGGTCGGTAAAATACCGTGAAATTCATGTTTGATCGAGAGCTCTTCATCGCCATCAAGCATGACGGTAATCGAGCGATTGCGTCGCGGTCCTTCAAGGAGCAGATTCAGCAAGTGATCCGGAATATTCGCAATGGGCACATCGAGCGGAATATCTTCCTGGCGACAGAAAGCAATGACTTGCTTCCACAAAAGTGTGTCACGCTTCGGTCCAAGAAGCTCAATGCCACCCGAGGTGATTGAACGTTGTGGATCAGGGATAACCCGCTCCAGGAGAAAATCGTCAAACGTACCCAATCCTTCACAGGTTGGACACCACCCGTACGGAGTGTTGAACGAAAACGAGTTCGGTGCAAGCGGTTCGAACCCTCGTCCACATGATGGGCACGACAGCGTGGTGCTAAAGGTAATTTCCTTCTTGTCAGTACCTATCAGCGCGATCATTTGTTGCTGCCCATGCCGCAGTGCAAGCTCAACACTATCGGTCAGACGTCGTTGGATTCCCTCCCCTACAACTAACCGATCAATAACCAACTCAATGGTATGGACTTTGTACCGCTCGAGCATCATTCCGTCGCTCAATTCGAGCGATTGACCATCTACTCTGATGCGTGTAAAGCCACTACGAAGTAAGGTAGCAAAGAGTTCGCGGTAGTGTCCCTTACGCCCACGTACAAGAGGCGCTAATATCTCGACAGTCGTATCTGGCGGTAGTTGCCGCAATTGTTCAATGATTTCATCACTGGTTGTACGGCGGACAGGTTGATTACATTCAGGACAGTATTGGACCCCGACTTTTGCATAGAGCAATCGCAGGTAATCGTAAACTTCGGTTACAGTGCCGACAGTCGATCGGGGTGTAAATCCACTGGTTTTTTGCTCGATACTGATTGCTGGTGAAATTCCCTCGATGCTATCGACATCAGGTTTCCGCAGAACGCCAAGAAATTGCCGTGCATATGGCGATAGGCACATCACATACCGGCGTTGCCCTTCGGCATAGAGTGTATCGAATGCCAACGATGACTTGCCAGAACCCGACACGCCAGTAATAACAATCAATCGCTGGCGCGGCAATTCAAGCGAGATGTTTTTGAGATTATGTTCTCGTGCTCCAACAATCGTTATCGTATCGAGACACTCTCGGCACTCGTTGGAGAATGATCCGTTCAACATAACATCACAAGCAGCTAATGGCTGCAAAGTCTAACAGCAAGTTTCGAAAATACCGTTCCCTTGAGATTCCGCGAGAACCTGTAATGCAGCACCAATCACCCCAACGAACGATCCAAGCTGTGAACGGACAACTGCCACCTCAGCAGCGATAGGCGGCAACGCACGCTGACGGAGGGTTGCTTGTAGCTCGTCGAAAAAAGGTTCTGGTAGATTGGCAATTCCTCCGGCAACGACGACACGATGCAAACCCACTACTGCAAGTGCTGATGCGATACCGGCACCGAGAATGTGTGCTGTTTCGGTCAGCGTCTCTATCGCGGCACAATCGCCATGTTGCGCTTCCTTGCCGATGTGTTCGACATCTAACGATTGACCATATGTAAGGAGCGCAGAGTCTGGGTACAGCTGACATTTTTGTCGTGCACGCTCGATTATCCCGATACGCCCAACAGCACGCTCCAAAATTCCGCTACGGAAGGTTGGACTTTCGAGTGGTGCAGCAATATCCACGATAATGTGACCAAGCTCACCAGCACAACCACGTTCGCCACGATATAGACGGTTACCAAGGACAATCGCACCACCAACACCGGTACCAAGCGTCACAAACAGAAATGATGACCATTGTTGCCCATATCCGAGAATCGTTTCGGCATACGCAGCGACGTTTGCATCGTTGTCGAGGGATACCGGCATGCCAAGTTGCTCTATCAGAACATCACGGAGAGGAAATCGCTCTTGCCCCCACCACGGTATGTTCGGTGGATGTGCAGGTATGCCTTTATGCCAGTCAACAATTGCGGGGAAACCGACACCCACAGCGCGGATGCCTGGGAATGAATGTCTAAACGAGTTTATCAGCTTGCCAATGAGCGCGACAAACTCCTGGATCGAGCTGAGTGAAATTGTTTCAACTGATACCACATCGGCAAGTTCAGCGATGCGGTGCGTTGCATCGTATCGGACAACGCCGGCTTTGATCCGTGTCCCCCCAACGTCAAACCCGATTGCAGTTAATGCTTCCATCGGCGCTCAGCCGATCCGCATTGGCATGACAAGTTTTGTGATTGCGTATCCCGTCTCGTCAGCGGGTGTAATGAGGACGGCACGCGATGGCGATGTCATCGCAAACGTCACACGCTCACCTGGCATGTGTGCTAATGCGTCGGCAATGTACGTGTAGTTAAATCCAATTTCGATGGGATCACCGATCAGCTCGCAGGGCAGCGTTTCCTCAGCACCAGCCCCGGTATCCAAGTCCGTCACACTCAAGACCACACCAGAGTTATTCCAACGGAATCGTACAAGATTGCTCGCACTACTGGTGAAAAGTGCGACGCGCTTGATCGCCCGGAGTAAGTCCTGCCGAGCAATAGTCGCTTGCTTGTCGCTCGACGATGGTAGCACGTTTCGCCACTGCGGGTATTGTTCGTCAATGAGGCGTGCAACAATGCGCACTGTGTCGCTGGCAATGATAGCGTGTGTACGGCTCAGTCCGAGCGTTACATCACCCATTGTCTTCGCAAGGAGTGCAACGATGCGCGCTGGTACGATTGCTTCAGCGGTGTTGCTGGGCGATGCTCCGAGGGGTACCGAAATGGTTGCAAGCCGATAGCCATCGGTTGCGACGGCAATAAGTTCTGAACCAATTTCAAATTTGACGCCTGTCATAGCAGGGCGATACTGTTCGGTTGACGCTGCGTATGTAACGTAATCGGCAATTGCATGGACATCATTTTCAGCGAGGACAACGGATGTTGCATGCTCTGTTTGCGGCAGATCAGGAAATTCGGCTGCGTTAAGTGTGGGAAGCTCATAGCGACCAATACTTGTTTTGAGCACGAGCTTATTGTCGGCACATGAAAGTTCACACGAGAGATCGTCGGGCAAAGCACGAATAATGTCGTGCAATTTGCGTGCAGGAACGAGCACAGCACCAGGCGATGCAATGTGAGCTGGTAGATGCGATGTGATGACGACTTCGGTATCGGTCCCGGTCAACTCGATACGGTCACCATCAGCGGAGAGCCTGATATGCTCAAGCACGAAGAGCGTGGACTTCGGCGGAACCGCCGGCATGACGTGTGCAATAGCGCTCGATAAATCAGAGATCGTCGCATGAGCAATGTACATGATTGTATGCAGAGTAATTATACATCCTCCGATGTGCAAGCTGGTCACCGTAGTTTTGAGACGCATCCTGCACTCCAAGCTCGATTTCGTCCTACGTATTGCCCGGCACGGTTGACGAACGAGGCTTGCATGTGGGAATGCAAATTACGAACACTACGGTAAGCTTGTCCACGTGAGCCTGATTACCCGGTACGGATACGACAATTTCTTTGTACTGCTCGGGATCAGTATTCTACTCGGAATTGCTGCATATTGGGCACGCAACCATGCGGTGATCAGTGTCGTGCTTGGGTTGCTTGGTGCGCTCATCATTGCTTTTGCATTCTGGTTCTTTCGAGACCCTGAAAGAATGCCACCACTCCAAGTACTGGACGGCCGACATGTTCTTGCGCCAGCCGATGGCCGAGTCGTGCAAATCACCGAATGCGCCGAAGAGGAATACCTCGCTGATACAGCCATTCAAGTAAGTATCTTTCTTTCTCCTCTCGATGTTCATGTTAATCGCTATCCAATTGGCGGGGTCATCGAGTACGTTCGTTATCATCCGGGTCAATACTTGGTGGCATGGCACCCGAAAAGCTCGACCCTCAACGAGCGAACAACTATCGGCATCCGTACCGAGAGAGGGAAAATTGCATTTCGGCAAATTACAGGTATCATTGCTCGGCGTATTGTCTTTGATTCGAAGGTTGGTCAAGTCGTGCAAGCAGGCGAGCGCTTCGGTATGATGAAATTTGGTTCGCGAATGGATGTTCTTCTGCCACGACAAGCAACAGTGCTGGTTCGCGAAGGAGATCGCGTCCGTGCTGCAGAATCAATCATAGCAAGACTGCCATGATTATCCAACGATGGAAGCAATGCGGCTGCGCGTGACACGCTCGATAATCCCCAACCTCTTTACCATCGGCAATCTGTTCAGCGGGTTTCTGGCAATTATCTACTTTGCACACGGGCTGACACAGCCACATTCTTTGCTGATTGGTGCACAGTACATTCTCGCTGCTGCGCTGTTTGATATGCTCGATGGAATTATGGCACGGCTGACGCACTCATCGAGTGAGCTTGGGGTAGAATTGGATTCGCTCTGCGATGTTGTCTCGTTCGGAGTCGCGCCGTCCGTTATGCTCTACGTTGCACACTACCACGACCAAGGTCCGGCGGGTCTTCTTCTGGCTGGATTTCCTGCGATCGCAGGTGCATATCGATTAGCACGTTTCAACGTACAGCTGACCTCGTTCGACGACAAACTGTACTTCCGTGGACTTCCGATACCGGCAGGAGCATTGACGCTTGTATCGTATGTTGTTTTCTACCTATGGGGCGGCATTGTACCACCCGAGTGGCGGCACATAGCCACTAATTTTGTAACGGTGATTGTTTCGCTGGCGATGATCAGTACGATTCGGTACGATAATGTTCCCCGACCGACACGACGATCGCTGTCTCAGCGTCCGGTGTTCAGCACGGCATTCATTGTCTCCATTCTCGCTGTTATCGTCAGCGGTGGCACTCTCGCATTTCCCATTATGGCGCTTTACATCGTCGTAGGCGCTGCAGCACACAGCATCCGCCTATACCGTAAACGCCGCGAGGAACGACTTGACTTTGACGATTTTGACGACTGAGGACCATACTAATGCCCCACTTTCGCGCAACGATCACGGTAATGCTTCGATCCTCAATACTCGATGTTCAGGGAAAGACCGTCGAACATGCACTGCACGCACTCGGATTTACTGCCGTAGAGAATGTCCGCATCGGGAAACACATCACACTGGAACTTTACGCTGAGTCGCACGACGCAGCGATCGAACAATGTCATCAGATGAGCCAGCAACTGCTGGCAAACACCATTATCGAAGATTATTCCATCATCGTCGAACCGAGTCAACAATGAAACTCGGGATTGTTGTATTTCCAGGTTCGAACTGCGACCGCGATGCGTATCACGCGATCGAATCCGTCGAGGGCTTGCAACCTGTGTATTTCTGGCACAAGGATGCCATCCTGCCCTCCGATGTTGACGGCATAGTGTTGCCAGGTGGTTTTTCCTACGGCGATTACCTCCGCAGTGGAGCCATCGCTCGGTTTTCTCCGATCATGAGGGAAGTTGTGCGTTTTGCCGAACGTGGAGGACCTGTGCTGGGAATTTGCAACGGCTTTCAAATCCTAACCGAAGCACGACTGTTGCCCGGAGCATTACTCCGCAAT
>JAOAEV010000018.1 GCA_026416585.1 Chlorobiota bacterium
GTACTGCTCGAGAGTCGTAGCGTCTGGCGAGACAATAACTTCACCTTGCGAGCCATCAACGATCACGACAGCATCGTCGGGGATAACCGACAGCGCCTTTCTTACACCAATAACTGCTGGTATGCCCAACGATCGTGCGACAATGCAAGCATGTGAGCTTATACCTCCAATTTCTGTAACGATGCCAGCGATACCGCAACTATGGTAATAAACTACATCGGACGCAAGCAGGGAGGAAGCGACGATAATTGCCCCAGAAATGTCAGAACTCCGTGTCTGTGAGCCTGACAAGAACTGAAGCAATTTCTGCCGGATGATGTCTAGTTCGAAGCGTCGTTCTCGGAATTCTGGTGTTCCTGCCAGCGATAATGCGCGAATGTGTGCATTGTATGCTGTCGTAACTGCGACCTCGGCAGGCATGCCGCTTGTAAGAATATGATGGCGAATCGCTGCATCCACATCTGGGTCAGAGACTATCATCTCGTAGGTTTCGACGATTGCTCTGGTATCGGGGACATATGCGGCATTACCAAGCCCGACACGAAAAGACTCGACCAATTCTCGGCGTGCGTGTTCGTAGCGCTCGATGTGATAATGTCGTTCGGCAGGAGCGAGAGGTGTCCACTGTATCAGCTGCACAAGATTGGGCAAAATTTTGCGGGCATTCCCAATGGCAATTCCTCTCGATGCAGCTGTTCCCTGAAGCTGATACCGGATGGGTGTTGAGCCACTACCAGAACCGCCAGGATCGTTGCCGTTCATTGCAGTGATGCTCTAAATTGGTTCTCCAAATCCACTCTCTATTATCTCACTAATGGCATGCACCGCTTCTTCTTCATCGGGTCCAGATGCGATTACTTTGAGCGTTGTCCCTTGTGCTGCTGCCAGTGTCATCACACCAATGATGCTCTTTGCATTGATGCGAACATGGTCATCACTTTCAAGAAAGATGTCGGACTTGAATTGGGCTGCGAGTTTGACGATCATAGCAGCTGGACGTGTGTGTAATCCAGCACGGTTGCGAACGACAACAGTTCGTTCGGTCATTGTGCATTCAGACATAGATCGTGCATCATTTCGATGTTCGACTCAGCGTGTGGATGACTTAATACTCGACGTTGCTGCTTTGTCTAAGCGATTCATGAGCGCAACGTCAGCGCGGACGTCGTCGGTGACAAGTACATAAATTGCTGTGCGTTCCTCATGCTCGGCACGCCGAAATTCTTCGTATAACGTTCGGCGATCGAGTGGACGGATATCTGCATTGCAAGTTGGCCGTTGGGTTGTCAGAACAACGATGTTTTGCTCATCGCCTGCAGGAAGCTGCATGACTGACTCAATCAAAATTACGGGAATGCGCGGTGCGTAGTGTCTGTACTTTGTTCCAGGCGCAAGCGGACGATCCGGTGTTAGAACGGGAGGTTCACTACCAAGCACCTCCGCGAGGTCCTGCGGGGTAATCGAGCCCGGGCGAACGACCGCAATTTGATCGGTCACCATCACTATCGTTGATTCGATCCCAATGGAACATGGTCCTGCGTCGAGCACTGCAGCAATTTTTCCACCGAGATCGGCAAGAACATGTTCAGCACACGTAGGACTAGGGCGTCCCGACCGATTGGCAGATGGTGCAGCAAGAGGCACGCCAACCTCAGCGATGAGCTGCCGCGCAACGTCTAATGCTGGAATCCGAACTGCAACAGTTGGCAATCCTGCACTTACAATGGGGCTTACTGTCTGTTTTCGGTGCAAAATAAGCGTCAGAGGTCCTGGCGCAAATCGCTCAAGCAGTGCCCATGCCACTGGCGGAACATTATCGGCGACGTGTATCACATCTTCCACAGATGCACAGTGCACAATTAACGGGTTGTCCTGCGGACGACCTTTGACACGATAGATCCGTGCAATTGCTGTGTCATCGTCGTAGCGAGCAGCTAAGCCATAGACCGTTTCTGTGGGAATAGCAATAAGTTCCCCATGTCGTAGCAACTCAGCTGCACGATGGATGTCTTTCTGGCTATGGGCATTTAAATGCAATGTCTCCATTGGGGAGAGCTATTGAGAAAACCAAACACGCTTGAGTACTGGACGCGCCATTGGGTCAAGTGGATAATTCCGTACGTACGGCTGGAGTAGTCGGTAGTGATTCTCGTAAAAAAGTATAACTGCTGGTGCATCACGCATGATGCGTTGTTCGGCATCCAAGTATAGCGCGTAACGTCGCTGCGTATCGTCAGTGTTTGTGGCAATCTCCAAGAGGTTGGTGACAGCTGTGTTGACATACCGAGTGCTGTTGGGATAGCTCGGTGCATTTGGTTCCGATGGAACGTATCTTCCATCAAATAAGCTGAGGAAGTTCTCAACATCGGGGTAGTCTCCATACCAACGGGTGCCCCACAGTCGGAATTTACCGCGTTCAGCCATGTCAAGAAATTCTGCCAGTTGGATCGTTTCGAGTCGAACATCCAAGCCGAGATGTTCAGCGAGCATGGCTTGAACTGCTTCGGCGACTTGGAGTAACCGTGGCTCTGGGTAAATGTGCAACACGATACTGCGCTTGCCGCTTCGGGCAAATGATGTTTGGGCAAACAGATGTTGTGCAAGTCTTGGGTCGAAATGATATCCTTCAATTTTTGTGATGCTATAACCCGGCAAAACAGGGGGCGTAACGCCATGATATGCTGGTGCAGCCGGGGAATTGCGGAGTACGTAGCGCACTAAGCGCTCGCGGTCGATTGCCCACGAAATAGCACGCCGCAACTGTGGGTCTGAAAACGGTTCGACTGCGCAGTTGAAATCGAGAAACCACGTCAGCAGTGCTGGACAACTTTGCAGTTGTGCACCGATGGTGCGACGAAGCCGTCGTGTACGTGGCTCTACGATCGCATCGAACAACTCGGTAGGGATCGAATACGATTCCTCGAGCTGACCGTCGAGAAATTGGCGTAGCTGAATTTTATCGTCTTTGACAAACGTTATGAGTAATGAATCGAGATACGGTAGCCGATTACCCCAGCGATCGTATTGCCAGTAATATGGGTTGCGAATGAGTAACATACCATAGTCATCTTTCCACCATACGAAGCGAAATGGACCAGTTCCGACTGGGTGGCGGAAAAAGTTCTCGTTGTAATATTCAACTGCTTCGCGCGGAATGATGCAGCCGAATGCATTGGTTAGCTGCAGCAGAAATGGTGCATACGGACGTTCGAGTTCGATCACAACAGTGGAGTCATCAATGGCACGGATGCCTTCTATAGTGCGCACGGTAGCATTTCCTTGTGAACGTGCAGCGTAGTAGCGTGCTGCGCCGCGGACTTTGTCTTTAAACACCCAAAATGCAGTAGTGCGTGCCTGAGGGTCGCATGCACGCGTGAGCGAATACACAACGTCGTCGGCGGTCATCCGCCGTCCACGACCGCCCGGAAAACAAGGGTCGTCGTGAAAGTGTACATCAGTACGAAGATGAAAGGTATAGCGGCGACCATCTGGGGAAATCGTCCAGGCTCGTGCCAATTCCGGCTGTGGTCGGAGAAGCGAATCGAATGTGACAAGGCGATCATAAATCTGCAGAGCAATATCGTCAGCAAGTTTACTTGTGATGAGAACGGGGTCGAGTCCGTTGGGGTTACCGCGAATCATGTTGATCCGGTAGAATCCTCCGAAGTTCGGCTCGCCATGTGCAGGACGTAACGGATGATAGTCATTGCGCTGTTTGCAGCCCGAAGCTACGGCGATACCAACGAATAGCACTATTACGAAGCGTTGCCAGCGACGCATTGTTCAATATCGTATGCGATCTGCAGTAATTGCTCATCATTCCCAAACGGCGATTGTAGCTGGATGCCGATAGGGAGACCGTTAGAGTTCTTCCCTGCAGGGATGCTTATTGCGGGAATACCTGCCAAGTTTGCCGCAACCGTCAGTGCGTCGTTGAGGTACATCGCCAGCGGATCAGTAGTTTTTTCACCGATTCGGAATGCAGGCGTTGGTGTGGTCGGGAGAAGTAGGACGTCACATTGGCGAAAAATCTGTCGGTAATCCTCGCAAATCCATCGTCGTGCTCGCTGTGCTGTGCGGTAGTATGCATCGTAGTATCCCGAGGACAGCACATAAGTACCCAACATGATCCGTCGCTTGACTTCTACACCAAAGCCAAGCGTCCGTGTTGCGGTCATCATGTCACCATTCGGATTGTCAGCACGGAAACCATATCGCACACCATCGTACCGTGCCAGGTTCGAGGATGCCTCAGCGGTTGCCAAAATGTAATAAGTTGGTATCCATGCTTCCATCGAAGTAAAATGTACGGTGACAGTAGAGTATCCTGCACTGTCCAACCGAGCGATCGTAGCTGCGTAAGTGTTTTGTACATCCACGTCGCAGCCATGCAAGACATCGTCGCTAACGATACCAATTCGTGGTCGCTTACCGGGAGCAAAAGGAATAAGGTCGGCTGCAATCGGTGGCAGTGTTACACTGGTGCTATCATGCCGGTCGTGGCCAGACATGATATGTGCAACGAGTGCTGCATCGGCGACGTCGCTTGCTATCGGTCCTATTTGGTCGAGGGAGGAGGCAAATGCAACCAACCCATAGCGACTGATGCGCCCGTATGTCGGTTTGAATCCAACAACACCGCAGAATGCCGCTGGCTGCCGAATTGATCCACCTGTATCCGATCCCAGCGCGACGTGAGCCATACGTGTTGCAACGGCAATTGCTGAGCCACCTGACGAACCACCCGGCACACGCTCGGGGTCGTGGGGATTGCGAGCGATCCCAAAGAAGGAATTCTCGTTTGACGATCCCATCGCGAATTCATCGAGATTCGTTTTCCCGATGATGATGGCTCCCGCAGAGATCAATCGTTCAACAACCGTTGCAGTAAATACTGGCACGAAATGCTCTAACATTCGGGAGGCACACGTTGTGCGAATGCCTCGGGTGGAAATATTGTCTTTGACTGCGAGTATCAGTCCTTCTAGTGGGCGAGCTTTGCCATTGCGAAAATTTTGGTCGCAGCGATCTGCTGCAGCAAGGGCTTCTTGGCTGCATACTGTGATGAACGCACCAAGGTGAGCTAATTGATTAATGCGTTGGATCGCCGCTTCTACTTCTGTGCGGCAGGTTATTTCGCCACTGAGAACACGCTGCCGAAACTGATAATACGTTGGACTGACCATCCTCCAAGATGTATTGGTAGATCGAACTCTATGGGTCGAAAACAGCCTATACGCTCTACGGCTGGTTCGTTATAGATGACCGCATGAGGCTGTCAGTGCTGCTGATCCGGTGATGCGGAATCCTGTTGAGGTGATGCTAGTCTCGCAATGGTCCCGCCTACCTGTTTAGCTTCGTCAGCGATTGGTTTGAGTTCGCTATCGAGCGTCGAGTTGATAGTACGCACCTGCTCGATAAACTCCTCTTGGGCACGACGAGCTTTCTGTACACCTCTACCGATCAGCTGAGCGACCTCAGGAATTTTCTTGGGACCAAACAAAATCAACACCACAAGCACAATTAGCAGCAGTTCACCGCCACCGATATCAAACATCGCTTATTCTGCGGTGTTGTTGCTCTGCGTTTTATTGGTAGATGGCGTCTCTCCGCTGGCAGCTTGTTTGAACTCTCGTATGCCTGAGCCCAAACCCCGCATCAGCTCGGGTATTTTTCGCCCGCCGAAAATGAGTAATGCTACCAGTAGAATAACAAGCCATTCCATTCCGCCCGGTAAACCAAACATGGCGACAACTTCAGCGATCGTGAAACTTCAGGTGATTAGACACCGACGCTCGAAAAATAGTGCACCAGAGACTCGAATACACCACGACCATCAGTAGAACCGAGAATTGGATCGCATGCCCGTTCAGGATGTGGCATCATGCCGAGTACATTCCCGCGACGATTCATAATGCCGGCGATCGAAGCTGTAGAGCCATTCGGGTTACTTGTTTCGGTAAGATGTCCGTCAGCACTCGAATAGCGAAACACGATTTGTCCGTTATCCTCCAACTCTGCAATTGTTTCTGGTGGTGCGTAGTAGCGACCATCACCATGAGCGATTGGAATGCGAAGAACAGTGCCGCGGTGGTATGCATTAGTGAATGCAGTATCAGAACGTTCCACACGTACACAGACCGTACGGCACACAAACCGTTGTGATGCATTGCGGAGTAATGCTCCGGGCAACAGTCGTGCTTCGGTTAGGATTTGAAAGCCGTTGCAAATTCCCAGCACAGGTCCTCCACGTTCGGCAAAACGCACAACTTCCCTCATGATCGGAGAAAACCGAGCGATGGCTCCACT
>JAOAEV010000074.1 GCA_026416585.1 Chlorobiota bacterium
GGCACGGAGACGTACGAAACGCTCATTGGCAAAATCGTCTCGGCAATTAGTAGCGACAGCGGTGCAAAAGTGACAGCCTCGCTGGTCAAGGACAGCAGCACGACAGGGCGGCTGTCGCTGACGGCTAAGACGACCGGTGCCGACGGGGCAATCACTTTTACTGATACCAATGGAGTTCTCTCGGCACTCGGACTGACCAGCAGCATCAAACAAACAACAGGAACAACAACACTCTCGACACAAAGTGCTACTGTTACCAACACCGACACGATTCTATTCGAATCGAGCGGATACAAGCGTTTTCGCGTCAATGGCGTAGATCTGTTCGTGTACATTCCGGCCACCACCGGTAGCTTCGATTCTCGTTCATCGGAGACTGGGCTAACATTACTCAATAAAATTGCATCAGCAATCAATGGAGCCAGCGGCGCTGGTGCAACAGCATCGGTACAAAGTGCTGGAGTCAATCAATCTCGACTGGTGATTTCGAATTCCTCACCGGGTGGGCAACTGGTGATTGAAGATGTTGATGGAGTGCTCTCGAAAATCGGTATAGCGTCGCAAACGCTTCGTGATGAGCGCACGAAAGCCAGTTCGACGGGGGGTGGATATTCGCTGGGCACTGCCAACGATCTCAACGCTTCACTAACTGTCAACGGAGTGACGATGAGCCGCTCATCGAACACAATCACGGACGCGATCAGCGGTGCAACGTTGACGTTGCTCAAAGCCCAGCAATCGGGCGAAGCTCCTGTCAACCTCACGACTGCTGTCGGCACAGACAAAGTCGCCGACACGGTCAAGCCCTTGCTCGACGCCTACAACGACGTGTTGAACTACATCAAAAACAACATCAAGACAATTGGTGGCGATGCTGCCCTACGTGGATTCCATTCCGACTTGCGGTCGTTGTCGTCAAAAGTATTCTCTGGTTCTCTCTCGTCGCTTGCTGATATCGGGATCAAGATAGCCAGCGATGGTACACTCTCGATCGACAATAAGGATCGTCTCAAGCAGCAGCTTGAAACGAACCCGACAGCAGTTGCCTCGCTCTTTACCGCCAGCGGTGGTTTTGCGGACTCGATCATGGGCAAAATCACTGGTTTAGTTGGCAGTGATGGGCTTCTGCAGTCACGTTCGAGTTCCCTTAGTCAGCAAATCAAGCGTGTCAGCGATCAAAAGAAAGCATTGCAAGATCGTATTGAGCGCGAGGTCGAACAGCAACGGCGCGAATACACCAAGCTGCAAGAGCTGTTCTATTCGCTCCAGGGACAGATGAGCCAATACTCGTCGTACTTGCAAGGTTGAAAGCGATGAATTCGATACTCTCGTGGGTTTGTCCCACAACTGCGTTGAGGTGTAACGATGAACGAAATCAGTAGCGTCAACCCGAGCATGGCGATTCGCCCGATCGAGACGCCATTACTCCAGGAGCGCACGGTGGAGTCCAGTAGTGGTTCGGCTACTCAGCAGCGGTCGCCGCTTGGAGATAGCGGTCAGCAGAACGACAACGGCAAGCCGGCGCAACAGGGGAATGCCGAGAGGACCATAGCGACATTCCTCGATGCAATGCAGCGGCAGATCCAATTTGTGGTGGATAAAGAAACGCGGCGGACGATTATCAAAATTGTCGATCCCCAGACAAAAGAAGTTGTCCGCCAAATACCACCTGACGAAGCATTGCGTATTTCACGCATGATCAGCCGTTTAGTATCTGACCGTGGCGCGGTGACCGATGAACGCATCTAATATGCTGGACCCTCTTGCACTGATCGGCGAGGTCGAACGTCTCAGTACCCAGTTCGATGAGCAGCTGGATGCGTGGGAATCTGCTACCGACAGTGAGACGCGAGAGCAGATACTGCGTGTCCTGGAAGAGACAATGCGTTCTCGTGGCACGCTTATTGATACATTAGTGCAGTGGTTCGGTTCGCCCCAGAACAAGCGGACGGTTGCCAGAGGACGCCGCGATTGGCTGGATGCTCTCCAGCGTCTCCGCGAGGGCGACACACGCCGCGCCAAACAGCTCGGGGTGCTCGTCACTGACTCTAGTGAGCGACTCCGGCAACGGACGGCACATCAAGCGTTGTTCATTTATCAGCGAGGCGACTTATGATTCGCTCGGTCAATGGAAATTCGGAACTATCGAAGCTTGTACCAAGCGACGCTCGATCGCCACAACAGCAAACAAACGCATCGCCATCCCCGGCACAGCCGAGTGACAGTATCGAGCTGTCCGAACGGGCGCGCGAGCTCCTACGCAATCCCGAATTAGCACAACGCCAACGAATCGAGGCGAATCTCGACTCGGGTTTCTACAATTCGCCGCAAGTTCTCCAGACCGTTGCCCAACGATTACTGCGCGACCTCGATAGCAGTAGTCCAATGGGCACGTGAGCCTTGCGTGGTTCTACCCCGATTGCGTAATTTCCCCATCGAAACATGTTGGACCGATCGGGAGGAACGGGCATGGCTCGCAGCCTCAATAAAGTTTTGCTCATCGGCCACGTCGGCAAGGACCCTGAAATCCGCTACACGCCTGCAGGAGTGCCAGTTGCACAGTTCCGACTAGCAACCAACGAGTACTGGCGCGATAGCGAAGGGCAATTGCAGGAAGCAACGGAATGGCACACGATCGTTGCATGGCGCAATCTTGCAGAACTGACCGAGCGCCAAATACAGCGTGGTACGCGGCTATTCATCGAGGGACGTATCCGTTCGCGAACCTACGAAGATGCCAGTGGTGCACGACGAGTAGCATATGAGATTCAGGCTGATTCAATCATAGTGCTCGTCGGGCGAAAAGAGGCGGACACTCAATCACCGCAATCTGATACCCCACCTGAAGGCGAATCGTCGTCAAGCGAAGACGTGCCGTTCTAACAGACGGAGCTGTAGAGGTTGCGTACATCTGGTGCGGCGTAATTTCGCCGTTGCACGATGCCAATGCTCAGATACACACATTCTGAGCATGGGATGAGCACTGTGTCGTTCCACGAATCTTTTCCCCGCATGTACGGCTCCGAACAACGAACCTACGCCAAAGTTGGTGCAATTACTCTTGTAGCGGTCCTGCTCCTTCTCATCGGGATCACAATTGGGCGCGGTGTGAATATCTCGACGGCACCAGTCCAGCTTCGCATTCGTGCGGGATCGGCTGACGGGATCGAAGCCGGCGCACCAGTGTGGATCAACGGTATCAAGCGTGGCAGCATTCTCAGTGTCCGACCCGACGGCGACTCGGTGCTCATCGTTGCTGGTATTGACGATGCTTCAGTGCTGCGTGCCGATGCTCGTGCACGCATCGCAATGCTCGAAATCACCGGCGGGAAACGGCTCGACATTCTCCCCGGATCACGTCCCGATCGATGGAACGGCACAGTGCTTCGTGCTGAGACGGGCGGCGATCTTGCGAGCATGTTTAGCCAGGTGGGCAGGATTGCCGCACGAGCTAGTACGTTGCTGGATCGCCTCGACACCACTATTGCAGCCGCCAATGCAATCGTTGCCGATCGCACAGTCCAAGAGCAGCTCCGCCAGACACTCGAACAAACCAGCGCAGTTGTCACTGAGCTTCGCCGGCTCGTTGAAACTAATCACTCCGCAGTGGACCGGCTTATTGACGATGCTGGGGCTGTTGCTCACCAGCTACGCGATGCCATCGAGAGCAATCGCCCGACCGTCGAGCGATTACTGGAGCGGCTCGATCGCACCAGCGCAGAACTCGAATCGCTTGCCGGCAAGGCCTCGCGCCTGGCAACAAGTGCTGATACAACGCTCGGTGAGCTGAACACAATGCTGACGCAGTTGCGGTCGCAGCGAAGCGTGCTTGGGAAACTACTCTACGACCAGCAACTATCAGCCAATCTTGATACAACCCTTCGTCGTATCGGCGGTTTGGTAGATACCATCAGCCGCTACGGGGTCAATGTCAATGTGCGATTGGGAACACGACCATAGAATTAAGATGTCCGCCACATTTACGCCTGTCACCGAGAGCATCGCAGCATACATCGAATCGCTGTTTTCAGCCGAGGACGAGTTCCTCGGCCAGCTTCGCCGTGAAGCCGAGCAGGCGGGAATGCCGCCAATCCACATCAGCGGAGCACAAGGTGCTGTGCTCCAGGTGTTGCTACAGGTCATTGGGGCTGAGCGCGTGCTCGAAATAGGTTCACTCGGGGGCTATAGTGCCATCACGATGGCGCGCGTGCTGCCGCCGTCAGGGAAAATCGTGTGTTTGGAAATCAATCCCGATTACTGCGCTTTTATCGAGCGTCAAGCATTGCGTGCAGGACTGAACGATCGCATCGAGGTCCGGTGCGGGCGTGCACTTGAGTTGCTCGATGCAATGCCTAACGAGCCGCTTTTTGACGCGGTATTCATAGACGCTGACAAACCAAGCTATTCCCGCTACCTTGACGCCTGTTATCAGCGTGTGCGAATCGGTGGGCTCATTGTCGCAGACAACACGCTCGCTTGGGGGCATATTGCCGACAGTGAGCCAGATTTCGAGCCGGAGAATGTCCGTGCGCTGCAGGAGTACAACCGACGTGTTGCTGCACATCCTGGCTTGCGTGCGGCGCTCATCCCCAGTGGAGATGGTATGACGGTTGCCGTCAAGATTTGCTGAGGCTTACCAGCGCTGCTCCTTGGTTTTCATCTTGCGGATTTGTCGCACTAGTGATTCTCGTGCACCGTGGATTGCTTTGAAAAAATCTTCGGCACTTTCTTTGGCGACAAGTGTTTTGCCATTGACATTGACAACGAATTCGGCGCTGCACAGACTGTTGTGGCGTTCAAGCACGACGTCAGCACCGATGATACTGTCGTGAAACGACCGCACATGGTCGAGTGCCTCACGCACGAGCGATTCGAGCTGATCGCCGGCTTTAAAGTGCCGGGATGTGATGGTAAGCTTCATGGCAGAATTCCTCTGAGTGAGAAACTTATCGCTGATGACCAATTTGGAAGCGCACGCTGAGCGATAAAACAAGTGCGCTTCCTCCGACGGTAATGTCGCCAGTCCATTGTTGCCACGATTGATTGGTTGTCCCATTGGCGTAACGGTCGAACACAGCCAGCCGAACAGGGCTATACGTGTAGCACAGCTGGAGGGCCAGTCCGCCGCGGAGTGATGCTGCTTGGTCGGTATCGAAAAATAGATACGTACCTGCACCGAGCCGTACTGCTGGTACCGTTTGTTGCAGATCGACGAGTACGCTGCTGCGCTGTAGTTGACCATCCGTCCACGCGCGTTCGTACCACTGGAAGCGTGCAAATGCTGCGCCAACCCCAGTAATAAGATACGTGCGGAACTGGTCCCGCCATGGTTCCCATTCGACGGTCAATAAAAGTGGGGTTGCTTGCAATTGCGCATCTTCTTCGAGCACGCGCTGTGGTGCTGTCTGTGGCGAACCACGTTCCAGAAATCGCGCCCGAAAGTGCTCGATTGCTGTGCCGATGCGGACACCGCCAACGTCGATGAGTAGCATTCCCGCTACCACTGTGGGCACGTCGAAGTCATTGGCGCGGAGTCCGGTCACCGCACGGTAGCCGTCAAAGAACTCGCTGGCACCGACACCGAGTGCAATACCACCACCGGCAGCGAGCACAATCGGCGGCGATTCTCGCTGCGCCCATGCTGGGATAAGTAATAGCAGACTACAAAATGCGCTTGCCCAGAAGCGACGCAACAATTTCCGAAGCAAATACCGCAGTCGCATTTCGCACATCCAAAATGGGATTGACTTCGGCGACATCCAACGAACCTACCATACCAGACTCAGCTAAGATCTCCATGGCCAGGTGTGCTTCACGGAACGTCAAGCCACCTGAAACGGGTGTGCCGACTCCTGGCGCTAGCGATGGGTCCACACTGTCAAGATCAAAACTAACGTGTACGTGATCGACGGTTCGCCGAAAATGGTCGAGCACATCTAAGATGACGGTGTGGATGCCTCGCTTGTCGATGTCCGGCATTGGATAGACCAACATTGGCAGTCGTGCGATCAGCTCGCGTTCGCCGGGATCCACCGAACGCACGCCGACGAGCGCGACGTGCTCTGGGGCAACCTTCGGTGCGAACCCAGCAATGCTAACTAACCGATGGTTGCCTAATCCCATCGCAACTGCCAGTGGCATGCCATGGATGTTACCAGAAGGTGTTGTTTCGGGTGTGTTCATATCAGCGTGAGCGTCAATCCAGATAACCCCGACTCGCTTACCACGCTCGCGGCAATACGCGCTGACGCCGGCAACGGAGCCGATACCAAGTGAATGATCACCGCCAAGCACAATCGGGAAGGCTCCTTCGTAGAGTGCGTTTGCCACGTGCGCTGCCAGCATCCGCGATGCTCGCACAATTTCTGACAAGTATTTGAGCTTCGGGTTTATGATACGCTGTACTTCCTGTCCTCGCACCGGCACATCACCGTCGTCGCTGACCCGATGCCCGAGCGACGCGATCATGGCTGCTATACCAGCAATGCGAAGTGCACTTGGTCCCATGTCCACACCGCGCCGTCCAGCACCAAGATCCGAGGGGAACCCGATCAATCGAACGTTTTTGCTCATGTTCGGCTGCTATGTGTCGCTGTCATGTATCTTTCACAAAATACGACTAATGTCTGCCTTGAGTGTGCTGCGTAGTTTTGCGATATTTACTTGCCGGATGGACGATGCTTACCTCTGAGCGCATAGCAGCTATACGACGCGAATACCGTCTGGCAATCCTGGATGAATCCAGTATTGCAGCCGACCCGATCGAGCAGCTTGTACACTGGCTCGAAGAGGCACTGCATGCTGAAGTTCCGGAATCAACCGCTATGGTACTGGCGACCGCTGATGCCAGTGGTGCTCCGTCGGCGCGCGTGGTGTTACTGAAAGGCATCGAGAATGGGCGGCTGCACTTTTACACCAATCTTGAAAGTCCGAAAGCTCGCGATATTGCAGCAAATCCACGGGTAGCGTTGCTGTTTTATTGGGCAGAGTTAGAACGTCAGGTCCGCATCGAGGGAATTGCTGCATTGCTGGACCATGAGACGGTTGCAGAGTACTTTGCAACACGTCCACGTGGTGCGCAAATTGGGGCGTGGGCATCGCGGCAGAGCGCTTTCCTATCGAGCCGCCAGGAGCTGGAAGAGAGCGTTGCACGCTATGAGCACCAATTTGCCGACACTGAACAGATTCCCCCGCCGCCGTGGTGGGGTGGCTACGCTGTCGAACCACATGCGTTCGAGTTCTGGCAGGGACGACAAAACCGGCTTCACGACCGCTTTCGGTTCGAGCGCACTACGATGGGTTGGTCGCGGCAACGGCTGTCGCCGTAGAACGTGCCGCCAACGCTGCACGAAGTGCTTCGAGCGCTATTGACCACTCTTCGTTACTTAGCACCAGTGGTGGTAACAGTCGCAGCACAGTCGTCGCTGTGGCATTGGTGATCACACCACACCGCAGCAGTTCATCGCGCAAATGTGTTGCATCTTCGGTCAGCTCGATGCCTCGCATCAGTCCACGCCCTCGGATGGAGCGAATCAGCCCAGAAAATTCTGCGGCGAGGATGGCAAGGTCTGCCGAAATCCGCTCACCGAGTCGGCGTACGTGTTCAAGTACTCCTCCTGCGAGTTCTTCCAACACGACAATCCCAGCAGCGCATGCCACGGGATTGCCGCCATATGTCGTGCCATGTTGACCGCGCTCCCACACGCCGATCAAATGCTCGCCGACAAGAATTGCACCAAGCGGTAAACCGCCACCGAGCGCTTTTGCCATTGTGACAATATCCGGACGAATGCCGTAGCGCTCGAATGCAAAAAAATCACCGGTTCGTCCACAGCCGCTTTGTACTTCGTCAGCGATGAGCAGAAAGCCGTACTGCTGGCGTCGTTCAGCAATCCGTGCAACAAGCTCTGCCGATACATCAACGATACCGCCCTCACCTTGAATGAACTCCAGCCCCACTGCGCAGGTCGTCGGACCAACTGCCTGGTCGAATGCTTCCGGATTGTTGAACGGGATGATACGCGTATTTGGTAAGAACGGACCCATACCGTCTTTGTAGAGTGCTTTGTCCATCGTCGAGAGTGCGCCGTAGGTGCGTCCGTGGAAGCCTCCGCTGAAAGTAACAATGTCCCCAGTTTTGCCGTGAAGAGATCCCCAGCGTCGGGCAAGTTTGAGTGCAGCTTCCCACGATTCTGCACCCGAATTCGAATAGACGACCGCGCGGTAACCAGTGCGCTGACAAAGCATTTCGGCAAGAGCGATTTGGGGCTCCTGGTAGTAGAGGTTCGACACATGCATGTAGCGTTCGATTTGCGTTCGAACTGCATCGAGGATGCGGGGATGCCCATGTCCGAGTGCATTGGTACCAATACCACTGATAAGGTCGAGGTATCGCTTGCCGTCAAGGTCCTCGATCCAACAACCTTCGGCGCGTGCGATTGCAATTGGCAGACGGCGGTAAATCGGGTACAGAACGCGCTGCTCGCGTTCTATAAACCTTCCGTGAAGAGACATCCGTTGGTGTGGAACGGTGGAAAACTCTGTGCAAAACTACGGGCAGGCACCAGTGTCAGTACCGAATACCTATCGAGCAAGTTTTCGGTAGTGGGCATAATCAGTTACGATAAAACTGTATAGCTTGCTGGCGCAGATACTGGCGGCCACTATGAATTCGTCAGTGTCGAATTCAAAGGAGTATTGAGCTGCTGTAATGCTGCGTGTGGTCATGTGCCTACCCATTGCAGAATACAATATGGTACGGAACGACTCCAGGGTGACCGCCGCCCAGACGTAGTGCAACTGACAGGAATGTGGGGTGACAAGTCGAGGAATTGGTAGGCGTGTGGAGGTAGATTTGCACCGCATCGATAACCGAGCATTGCCATACGTGATGGAATTGATCAGCCGCAATCCTGCTACCGGTGAAGTGATTGGCCGCTATGCAATGATGGACGACGCCGAAATCGAGACAATTCTCGATTGTATTGCTGGGGCACAAAAAAGCTGGCGCTCTCGCGTGCTATCGGAGCGATGCGGGTTCCTTGGTGCGTTGGCAAAAGAACTCGAACGCCACCGAGACGAGGCAGCACATCTTGCCGCGCTCGAGATGGGCAAGCCTATTACACAAGGTAGTGCGGAGATCGAAAAGTGTATATGGGCTGTTAGCTCGCTCATTGAGCAAGCACCAACAGCATTGGCACCGCTCGAGGTGCCAACGGAATTTCGTCGCAGTCGCGTGGTCTTCGATCCGCTTGGTGTAGTGTTGGCGATCATGCCATGGAATTTCCCGTTTTGGCAAGTCATTCGTGCTGCTGTACCGGCATT
>JAOAEV010000124.1 GCA_026416585.1 Chlorobiota bacterium
TCAACAGCAACTTGGCAGCGGATCGCTCTGGATCACCGCCAATGGCAAGCGCGTCTGGACGCTCGACGGTGATTGCGGGAAGGGCGAGATTTTCGACTTTCGCGTCGGACCTGTTCCACAACTGAATATTCAGCGCGATACTATCGACTTTGGTGCGACGCCCGTGGGAATGCCTGTATGGCGCAAACGTACTATCCGTCCTGGTACTGCAGCAGCTCTACAGATCACACACCTACAGGTATCATCATTCCCTGCCAATACAGGCTTTCGTCTTGTCCAAACCGAGCCGCCGCTTCCGCCAGGTGGTCTATGGCTGCGCTCAAGTGATAGTTTGGTACTGACACTTGAATACAGCCCCCCACAAGAAGAAACGCGCATCCGTACGGCAACCCTGACGATTGTATCAAACGATTACAACGAGCCGAATCTTCGGCTGCTTCTTCGTGGAACAACACCCAATGTACTGGAAGTGGCTGCCCCACAGATGCCGATGGAATGGAGTGTGGTACCACTTCCCGCCAGCGATCGTGTTCGTATTCACACGAGCATATCGCCGACCGAGTGCTGGTTAGTTACCCTTGATGGACGAGCGGTGCACACCCCGTTTATCGTTGACCGCACAACAGTGGAAATCGATTGCACATCACTTAGTGGGGGTGTTTACGGGGCAGTTGTTGAGACTGTTGCGGGGCGTGTCATGGTGCCTATCGTGGTGGTACGCTAATCGTGCCACTTGTGGGGCATTAATAGTGCAAGCTGTTGCTGTGTGCAGGAGGTGGGAGTCGAACCCACACGGAGTTTTGAGCTCCACTGGATTTTGAGTCCAGCGCGTCTGCCAATTCCGCCACTCCTGCGCTGGGTGCAAAGATACCACGTCGCTTAGTTGTTCAATGCTCCCTCTCGTACCCATTGTGCAATGCCGCGGCGATGATTATCAGTAACTCTGTCTTGAAAGACCGGCGGATGCGAGAGTGTACCATTGAGTACCTGCACCAGACGGCTTCGCTCGGGTTGTCCTCCGATAACTAAGCCTGGAGTTTGAAATAGTGCCACGTAGCTATCAAGCGGGATTGGGTCGCTGGCGCTATGACAACCGCTAAACGTGCAGGTCAGTCGGAGAAATGGCTCGACATACCGCGAGTAGCTCACATTCGAGTCGGGGAAAACAATGTCCTGCGGTCGGCGGTACTGTGTGCCCTGCTCGCAACTGCAAAACAATACCACCACACCAAGCAACAGGCTAATAACTTTCGCTTTCATCAGGGAAATTACCGCGACGAACATCATCATTATATCGGCGAACAGCATCAGTAATTCGTTCGTAGAGATTGTCGTACCGCCGCACAAAGCGTGGCTGAAAGTCAACGGTCAAGCCAAGCATGTCAGCATAGACGAGGATTTGCCCATCGCACCATGGTCCTGCACCGATGCCGATCGTGGGAATGCGGAGTGCTTCGGTGATGCGACGCGCCAGCGTTGCGGGAATCTTTTCGAGCACGATTGCGAATGCACCTGCTTGCTCGAGTGCGAGGGCGTCCTGATAGATTTGCTGAGCTTCCTCGTTATCTCGACCGCGTGCTTGATAGGAGCCAAATTGGTAGATACTCTGCGGTGTCAATCCCAGATGCCCCATCACGGGAATCCCTGCTGCTGTCATGCGCGATACTGCATCGAGCACACGCTGTCCACCCTCGAGCTTGATAGCACCTGCACCAGCCTCTTTCATCAATCGTCCAGCATTGCGGAACGCCTCGTCGGGATGCACTTGGTAGCTCATAAATGGCATGTCGGCAACAACGAGTGCACGGTGAGTGCCACGTCGGACCGCTTTGGTGTGATAGATGATGTCCTCGAGCGTGACGGGGATTGTCGTTTCATGGCCTTGAACGACATTCCCGAGCGAATCACCAACAAGCAGGACATCGATACCTGCGTTGTCGAAGATGCTTGCCATGAGGGCATCGTAAGCAGTCAGGCAGACGATTCTTGTGCCTTGGGCTTTCATCTCAAGCAAACGCCGGGTCGTGACTGCTCGAGGGCGTGTCGGTTGCTGCATTGTGGTCGAATGATTGTTCGTGCGCGAGCGAAAATAGGATGTGATGATAG
>JAOAEV010000022.1 GCA_026416585.1 Chlorobiota bacterium
CCACACGCGGCGTCGCTGGGTCAGGCTTGCGCCCATTGCCCAATATTCCTCACTGCTGCCTCCCGTAGGAGTCTGGGCCGTGTCTCAGTCCCAGTGTGGCTGACCACCCTCTCAGGCCAGCTACCGATCGTCGGCTTGGTGAGCCATTACCTCACCAACTACCTAATCGGACGCAGGCTCATCCCCAACCGACCCGAAGGTCTTTGGAACTTCTTCCTCATCAGGTATTAGCACCTCGTTAGAAGTGTTATGCCTGAGTTAGGGGTAGATAACCTACGCGTTACTCACCCGTGCGCCAGTGGCTCGCCGTATTGCTACAACGAGCCCCTTGACTTGCATGTGTTAGGCACGCCGCCAGCGTTCATCCTGAGCCAGGATCAAACTCTCCACAAAAATGTTTTTCGCATTCGGAGAGAGATATCATTCTCGCAAGGCTCACTCGTCGGATTTGGCTGTGCTTCCAGTTTTCAAAGAGCCGCCACATTATATCCTTCCCGCCGGAAGGGGACGCAAAATTACGCAATCGGAATCAATCATGCAAATTTTTTTCTACTACTGTATTCTCGTTTGCTCTCAAACAAGAATACCTCATTACCCCTTCAGCCTGCGGGGTCGCGAAAATACAGGCCACACACCCATTCTTCCAAGAACTTTTTGCACTGCCTCGTTCCCGAAACATTCAGCATCGGTTGCACTGGTACATCACTCAGTACATGCTGTAAATTTGCATCGCTTATGCGCCCGTAGCTCAGTGGATTAGAGCAGCAGACTTCGGATCTGCCGGTCGGGGGTTCGAATCCCTCCGGGCGCGCAATCGCACCGATTCACCACACGCCGATCGCATGATTCCTAACGTGATCGAGCTGCCCAACAGACTCCGCGTAATCGTTCTCCGCAAAGACGGTCCACAACTGGTCTCTATCGGAGTTGCCTATCGTGTCGGGAGCGCAAACGAATCACCCACCAGTACTGGCTATGCACATTTGTTCGAACACTTGATGTTCGACAACCTCCTTATCAAAAATGGCAAAAGCTTCGATGAAATTGTCACTGATGCTGGCGGTACGAGTAATGCCTACACGACATTCGACTGGACGTACTACCACATGACACTGCCGCTACCAGCATGGAGAATCGGACTCGAACTTGAAGCCGAACGCATGCGGCGGTTCAGCATCCCACAACACACCCTCGACATACAGCGCAGTGTCGTCATAGAAGAAATCGCAGAGAACGTCTTCAATCAGCCCTACGGCACAGCTCGCATGTTGTTGGCGCACGCAGCATTCGAACCCGATAGCTGCTACGGCTGGGATGTGTACGGCTCCATCGAACATCTGCGCGCAATGACGCTCGACGATGCACGCACGTGGTACGAATGCTACTACCGCCCGGATAATGCTGTGCTGGCTGTCGTTGGTGGATTCGATTCGACGGCAGAAATTATTGAATTCATCGTCGAGCGATTCTCACCGTTGGAGCCATCATGCTCTCGCCCCAACGGCAACTGCCGTTACGCTCCTGTGCAACAGCACATCGTTGAGCGGCAGGAGACTCTGCCCGCAGATATGCTCATCTGTGCATACCACTTTGCTGGTATCAGCGATGAGCACACGTGTAACATCGCAGAGGTACTTGCCAGCCTCTTGAGTGCCGGACGCTCCTCACCAGTGGCACGCACCTTCGTACACGAGGGACTGCTGTCACACCATGCATGGGCAAACGCAGACATTCGAACGCACGGATCATTACTGGAATTTTCCGCTCTCGCTCGCGACAAATCCATCAGCGCAAAACAACTGTTCGACGTCTGGCAATCACTGGTACGAACACTCTTCGATTCGCCACTCGATCCGGAACACCTCGACCGCGCGCGGAACAAGCTGCGGCGCCGTTACGCACAAGCATTTCAAACAACCGAAAGCTTAGCGGAAATGGTGGCGTTAGCAACACTGCTGTTTGACGATCCCGAACGTCCCTGGCGCGAACTCGACATGTTGCTCAGCGTGACAGATGACGATCTGCGCTCGTTTGCTCAAACGCTTTTCGAGCGTGAGCCTGCTATCGTGCAATACTCTACAATTCCGTGATGCTGCGCTACCTCTTTGCACGAGGGAATCTGCATCTGGCGCTGCTGACCCTGCGACTTTGGACCGGTGCCATGATGCTCTACCACGGCGGGCTCAAGCTCTTCGGTGGAATGGATCGTTTTTTGGAAACGGTCACTGTCAAGCTCGGGTTGCCGGCGCCATTGGGATGGGCAGCGGCACTGACAGAATTCGTCGGTGGCGCGTTACTGGTGTTCGGATTCCTTGTGCGACCAGCGGCACTGGCCACCGCTGTGGTGATGGCAGTTGCTGCATTCGGCGCACATGCTTCCGATCCATGGTCTCGGAAAGAATTTGCACTGTGCTATTTCGTCCTCAGCATTGCAATTGCCATAGCCGGCGCGGGTGACTACAGTCTCGATGCACGGCTCAGACAGAAAGCAACCTATCGTTACCAAACAACCGATGCACCATGATGCGTATAGCCATTGGCGCCGACCACGCCGGTTTTACCGCCAAACAGGCATTAGCTGAGTACCTCTGCGGCAAAGGGTACCAGGTGCATGATCTGGGCACCTTTAGCGAGCAGTCGGCTGACTATCCTGACTTCGCTGTTACAGTAGCGCGATGCGTTGCCAGCGGAGAGGATGAGCTCGGCATTCTCCTCTGTGGCAGTGGTATCGGTGTTTCAATTGTTGCCAACAAAGTCCCTGGCATCCGTGCCGCCAATTGCTGCACGCCACAAATGGCGCAGCTGGCTCGTCAACACAACAATGCAAACGTGCTGTGCATGGGTGCGCGGTTGCACACACCCGACGAACTCATTGCCATCACCGATGCATTTCTCGCAGCAACATTTGAAGGCGGGCGTCACCAGCGGCGAATCGAAAAAATTCACTCCTTGACAGGACGATGATCATGAATCTTGCTGCAACGATAGACCATACACTTCTCCGACCAGACCAAAGCACACAGCAACGGATCGAACAGCTTTGTTACGAAGCAATCGAGCATGGCTTTGCATCCGTCTGCGTCCTGCCACAGTGGGTACCGCTGGCGGTCCAGATGCTTGTGGATACAACGATCCCCGTCTGCTCGGTGGTTGGCTTCCCACTCGGTGGTAATTTGCCACAGACCAAATGCGTCGAGGCAATGCATCTTCTCGAGGCTGGTGCACGGGAGCTGGATATGGTACTCAACATTGCTGCACTCAAAAGCGGCGACGATCGCAGAGTGTTTGACGACATTGCTGGTGTGGTTAGCATTGCACACGAGCGTGGAGCGATCGTAAAAGTCATCATCGAATGTGGCGCGCTCGACGAGCAAGAAAAACGTCGCGCTGCCAACATGGTCAGCCGCGCTGGAGCTGACTTTATCAAAACCTCGACAGGATTTGGCTACGGCGGCGCGACAATAGACGATGTTCGATTTCTCCGCGCGCACGTAGCACCGACGGTTAAGGTGAAAGCTTCTGGTGGTATTCGTACGCGCGAACACGCACTGGCTCTACTCGACGCTGGTGCTGAACGGCTGGGTACGAGTGCCGGCGTCGCAATTGTCACAGGAGAACCCGAACATTCGGCGACATACTGATGCACTTGCACGAGCACAATCACTACCACGCCGATTTGCGTTCGCTCGCGATTGCTATCACGACAACGCTAACGATCGCAATCGTCCAATTGATTGGGAGCATCATTTCATCATCCCTTGCACTGCTCTCCGACAGTGCCCACATGGTTGTAGATCTTTCTTCGCTCCTTATCGCCTATTTCAGCCTGCGTTTGGCACATCGGCGGACAGAGCGGCAACGATTTACGTTTGGTTGGCGACGCGTAGAAATTTTAGCAGCACTCGCCAATGGCATTGCGTTGCTGGTTATTTGTCTCCTAATTGCAATCGAAGCTGTCGAGCGAATTAGTTCGCCACGCATAGTTCATACGACACCGATGCTTGTGACTGCCACAATCGGCTTGCTTGCCAATGGCATCGCATGGTATGTCCTTCGCGGCGCAACTCACCTGACCACACGCAGCGCATACTTGCATGTACTCAACGATCTACTGTCGTCAGTCGTTGTTATCGTTGGCGGTGTGGTTATGCGCTTGACAGGTTGGCATTTGCTCGACCCCTTGTTATCACTGGCAATCACTGCATTCATAGCGCGCAGCGGTATTGGGATTATCCGGCGTGCGGTGGTGATTTTGATGGAATCAGCACCCGACCATGTACCGTTGGAATCGGTACGTCGTGCTCTGCACGAGCATCCAAGCGTACACGATGTCCACGACTTACACGTGTGGCAGCTGGGTGCTACCTCGCATGCAATGAGCGCCCATATTGTTGTAGCCGATGGTGCCGACCGTGATCGCATGCTCAGTGAGCTTCACGGTATGCTCAACGAGCGTTTCGCTATACGTCACGCAACGCTACAAGTCGAGGGGAAACCATTTGCCGATACACACGGTTGCTGCGGCTGCGAACACAACGACCCATTTGCACTAACTGATGACTGTACTCATTGAGCGAACCGATCCCCGCTTCGCAGACTTACCTCTGCCACAGTACGCAACCGCCGGTTCGGCTGGTATGGACCTGTGTGCTGCGCTTGCAGAATCACTCGTTATCGAGCCGAAAAGCATCGCGCTTGTCCCGACTGCCATCGCGATCGCATTGCCACCTGGCTATGAAGCACAAGTCCGCTCGCGGAGTGGTTTAGCATATCGGTATGGCATTTTTTGTTTGAACTCGCCAGGCACCATCGATAGCGACTACCGCGGCGAAATCAAAGTTATCCTTGCAAACTTCAGTGCCGCGCCGTTCACCGTCGAGCGTGGTATGCGTATTGCCCAACTGGTCATTGCCCGCTATGAACGCATCGAGTGGCAGCAAGTCGAGCACCTCCCCCCAACCAAGCGTGGTAGCAGTGGCTTCGGTAGTACTGGATAACATACGTTCGAACCAATCAAAAAGCAAGTGCCCCTGCATGTACACACAGGGGCGCTTGTCGTTTGGAGCTTGCCCGAGAGTCCGTTCTCATGGTAGCGCTTCGAGCAAGTCTCTTGCCTCCGGGACCGGCGTTATTCATGCACCGGTTATTACGGGCGGCGCGGATCGTCCGGGAATTCCCAGATGATGGTCCAGCCCCCGCCGATAACCGTTTGCATTTGCTCGGCGGTCAGGAGCTCCAGCCCAATATTGCGGCTGTCCATACAAACCTCCTGAAATGATGAAACATACACAGCATTTCCTACACCATAGCAGTGTAGGAATTTCTCCGACAAACTTACGAAAGATATTCCGACAATGCAAGAAAAATTTTGCGGTGGCGAAAAATTTTTTAGTGGCGTTGAAGACGGTCGATCGGCACTGCTGTGCCGTCGGTCAATTCCGCGGGGATACCGAGCAATCGAGCAATAGTCGGCACAATATCGGCTGGACTCATAGCCACAGTGATCAATTGGGTACGGATCCCACCACCAAAGAATACCAGAGGGACCCATCGGTCGTAGTCATATGGTGTGCCATGCTGGGCAGGTGTTGAACCAAAGATCCACCACTGGCGAGGATAAATTGCCAAATCTCCACACCGGTCGCGCCGATAGCTGCGGCGAACAAGCCCAACGACGCCAGTATCGAGTCCACGCTCAATTTGCCACCGCGTCAGCGCAATTCCGATCCCCCGCTGCGAACCTATCCACTGCGCAAGCGACGCTGCAGCACTATCAGGTGACATTCTGATTCTGCCGATCGCGGTTGTATCGAGCCATATCCAAGGCGGAAAGAAGTAGCGCACAATCGGCATACTATCGGACGGCGCACCAACCGATGTACTCCACTGGGTAACCCAGCGCACCAGTGTATCGGCGAGAATACGTCCGGCATCAAGCCCACGCTCGCGCGCGAGTTCTGGAATCCCTGCTGCACCGTGATCACTGGTAAGCACAAGCACGTACTGGTCACGTCCGATGCGCTGATCGAGCGTATCAACAAAGTCCGCCAGAATCCGATCACATGCGACGAGCAATTCGGCATACTCCCGGCTGTCGTGACCGAAGAGGTGCCCTGTAAGATCAGTCGTCGAGACGCTAATGCAGAGCACGTCGGGAATGTCATCAGTGCCGAGTTGTTCGGCACGAATGCATTCACCTGCTGCACGAAAAAGCCACTCGACCGACTGAGGTGTTAGTGGGAATGCACGCCAGAACAGCTCCGAGGCTGTATCACCCGGCAACTGATGTGGAAAATAGCGTTCCCCACCTGGGAACCGCCCTTCCCATTCGACACTATCGGCTGGTGCCGACGAAGGAAGACTTTTGTTCCATACACTTCCCGCCCACTGGGCCGGTGAGTGCTCGACGTTGAAGCGTTGTATCCATGCAGGTGGTGGCGGATAATATGCCGATGTTCCCAATCCAACATGTGACACCAGCCAGAATGCGCCATTGGGCTGGTGACCTCCAAGAAAAATTGCCCCGCGATCTTTGTGCGAGAAGCTCCATATCTTGCTGTTCGGGTTGGCTCGTCGCAGATAGTCCCCTAACGTCGGCACCAGTAGTAGCCGCGGTGATGGCTGCCTGAGTACTGTATCATCGGTTGCATACAATGCACGACCACCAATGACGAAATCATTGTCCACAATACCATGCCGCGCGGGATTGCAGCCAGTGGCAATCGTAGAGTGGCCTGCAGCGGTCACTGTGGTAGCATAGTCGAACATACATCGCTCAGCAACTGCCCCATCACGTAGCAACCGCAGGAAGCCGCGCTGGCTCAACCATGGACGCACTTCGTCGATCCGATCACCCCGCAATTGATCATAGCACACCAGTACCACCAGTCGCGGTTTAGCTACAACCATCAAACACACAAGAGACAGCAACGCCACAGTTCGCATCAGTTATCTCCGAAAAAAACAGTCGCACCACAAAAATCCATGATAGCGACAGCGATGCCGTGTTACATCTGAACAAAAAACTCACCGAGCAGCGCTCGGTGAGTTACCATGTGCGGAAGGCGGGACTTGAACCCGCACGCCTTTCGGCGCCACCCCCTCAAGATGGTGCGTCTGCCAATTCCGCCACTTCCGCGCAACAATTTCTGTCACAAAAATACAGTACTACTAAGAACTTCATGGTGTGAGCAAATCGGCAAGTCGAATTTGAATTGGCAAGCCATTCTGACCGTCGGATCCCAAACGTGCCTGTAGCAGTGGTACAAGATCGAGTTGCTCCCACGGGAACTCGGAACGTCCGAAATGTCCGTACACCGACGTATTGCGGTAGATCGGTTTGAGCAAGTTGAAGCGCTCAATAATACCACGCGGCGTCAGGTCCACGGTTGTACGAATAAACTCTTCGATCTCTGCCGCTGGAACATTCCCAGTGCCATGCGTATTGACCATGATCGAAACTGGCTCTGCAATGCCAATTGCATAACCAAGCTGAATCGTACACTCGCTGGCTAAGCCGGCTGCAACGACATTCTTTGCCAGATGACGCGCTGCATATGCTGCTGAACGATCCACTTTGGTCGGGTCCTTTCCACTGAAAGCACCACCTCCATGTGGTGCACGTCCGCCGTAGGTATCCACAATGATTTTGCGTCCGGTCAATCCAGTATCGCCATGCGGTCCACCAATGACAAATTTGCCTGTCGGATTGATGTGGTACTGCGTTGTCTGGTCGAGTAAGTGGGATGGAATAACCGCTCCGATAACGTGCTCACGGATGTCCTCCTCGATACGAGAACGAGCGACGTTCGGCTCGTGTTGTGTCGAAACGACGATAGCAGCGACTCCGACGATCTCGCCGCTGTCGCTGTAACGGAGCGTCATTTGACATTTAGCATCGGGGCGGAGGTACGGCATCAAATGGGGCAAGTTCTTACGAATCTGCGCCAGGCGCCGCACGATCGCGTGCGCGAGCATAATGGGCGCTGGCATCAGCGCGTCCGTCTCGGTACACGCATAACCGAACATAATTCCTTGGTCGCCCGCACCGCCACTGTCAACACCAATCGCAATGTCCGGTGATTGCTTGTTGATAACGTTGATGATCGCGCACGAGTCTGCGTCGAAACGATACTCGGCTTTGGTATAGCCAATGTCCCGAATGACGCCACGGACGAGCTCCGGCAAGTCAATATAGGTATCAGTGGTTATTTCCCCACCGACGACGATCATCCCCGTCGTGGCGAAACACTCGCATGCCACCCGACCATCCGGATCGTCAGCCAGTACTGCATCAAGCACTGTATCAGAAACCTGATCGCAGATTTTGTCAGGATGCCCCTCGGAAACGGATTCAGAAGTGAACAAATATGTCGTCATTGGATTAGAAGTCGCGTTTGTCGATTCGCATCGCAAAGTTACGCCCTAATTGAGCGACATCGGCGCCAACCGCACCGCTGATTCTTGGAACAGCAGCGGATGGAATGTAGGGCGCAAATAATTGACCAGCGGGAACGATGAGATCGTACGCAGCAGCTCGCTCATGTTCTTGACGCGGAAGAAAACCCATAACTTCTGCCGATCGGTCGAAACAGCAAAGTGCGTAACCGTACCCGATTGCATCAATCGCAACAGCACTTCATGTTGATCGGGAATACGGTTCATCATTGCATCGTCGAAGTCGGCAATGTCAAATTCAACTAAGAACAGTTCCATCGTGTCGTCCATTACTCG
>JAOAEV010000047.1 GCA_026416585.1 Chlorobiota bacterium
AAAATCGGGGGCAGAAAACGTTCCGGCGGAATTCCTGCCAGCCGAGCCACCTCTTGCGCCAATGCAACAACCTCGGTCGTGACATTCGACGCTAAGACTGCAGCAGCATGATACAGCGCTTTTCGTTTGGCATCAGTCGGACCGAGCACATACGGGGTTCCCCCTACTGCGTGGACAATCGCTTCGATGAATGGGAATGCACGGGGATTACCCTCGATACCCCACATTGCTCCATAGAGCCATGCTGGATCCGACGTCGGTACCATCGTAAACGGGTGCGCGGAGATTGCCAGTGCCCCGAACGCTGCCGCTGCCGCCAGCTCTGTTGCTGTCAAGGCTCCCGACAAATGCACAAGTACTTTTCCCTCCAGCTGGTCGCTAAAACAGCGCGCAAGTTCACCGGCAATCGCGGAAATAGCGCGATCCGGCACGCTGATGATGATGACATCGGCAGCGACAGCGATTTCATCGAGTGAGCCTACAATCGGCGTCTGCTGAAGGAATTGTCGCAACTCAGCCCGCCGCCATGGGGAACGAGCAACAATCCATGCAAGGTGAGATGATAGTGCGCGTGCAAGTGCTCCACCTACCCGACCGGCTCCGATAATCCCAATACGAAATGCCAGCGGAGCACTGCATGGTACATTCTGAACAAACTCAAACCAAGACACGGTGGCTTACTCCTCCAGTGGAACGATATCGTATCCATCGCTGCGATCCCGTACCTGATAGCCTTCCGCCATGATTTGTTGGCGTAATTTGTCGGCACGTGCGAAGTTTCGCTCCAAGCGTGCTTGCCACCGCTCCTGTGCCAGCTGTTTGACGTGTACTGGGATGTGCAGGGGCGGACGTTCGCCAATGTGCCACACGCCAAATATTTCGTTGAGCTGCTCAAAAAAACTCAGCAGTTCTCGCTGCCACTGGCGATCTAACTGCGCCGCTGGATGTTCGCCAATGAACGTAAATAGCGCTGCTAATGCTCTCGGTGTGTGGAGATTGTCTGTTAGATAAGCAAAGACTTCGCTACGAAGCTCTTCAACATTGCACGATTGCTGTCCGCCCTCCTGCTCCTGAAGCTGATAGATATATTCCTGCACGCGCCGTCGTGCGCGACGAGCAGCAGCAATACCCTCGAACGTAAAATTGAACACCGACTGATAGTGCGCGCTGAGCATTGCATATCGCACGTCGAGTGGATCGAGTCCTCGCTCAAGCAAATCCGAGAGTGTGTAAAAATTGCCAAGCGACTTGCTCATCTTTTGTCCCTCGACTTCGAGGAACTCATTGTGCACCCAAAACCGTGCAGTTTCGGTGCCATATCCGGCAGCACTCTGAGCAATTTCGTCCTCGTGATGCGGGAAACGCAGATCCACGCCACCGGTGTGAATATCGAACGGCAGTCCAAGTAGTTCGTGTCCCATCGCAGAACATTCAATGTGCCAACCAGGACGACCTGGCAGAACCTGCCCATCAAGCTCGAAGTCCCATGATGGCTCACCTTCTTTCCGCGCTTTCCACAACACAAAATCCGATACTTCTTCGCGTTCGTATTGGTCGGCATCAATGCGGGCGCCGGCGACGAAATGCTCTAAATCAACCGCAAAGAGCAAGCCGTAAGGATGATCAGCAATCCAACGGGACAGATTAAAATAGACGCTCCCACCAGAGACGTATGCATAGCCATTGTGCCAAATGCGACGGATCAGATCCATCATCGCTGGAATGTAGTCGGTGGCACGTGGCATCGCGAAAAGATGGTCACGCCGAATCCCGATAGCTTCAATGTCGCGCAGAAAAACGCTTTCATAGTATCGCGTCAGACGTCTCAAATTTTCACGCGGATCATTGGTTTGTTGTCCCATAAACTCGGTTTTCCAGGCAGGGCTTCCTGGCTGACTGTCGCGAATGGTTTTGTCGTCAATGTCGGTGATGTTCATCACCCAGCGCACAGTATAGCCACCAACAACTCTCAGCACACGTTGGAGCAGGTCCGCACAGAGGAACGCACGAAGATTGCCAATATGCACATGATTATACACGGTCGGTCCACACGAGTACATGCGCACAACTCCAGGCTGAAGAGGTGCGAATCGTTCAATGCTTTTACTGAGCGTGTTGTACAATCGAATCTCCATGTCACAATTGTGTGGATGTGGCATTACCGACGTAGCAAAAATCAATTTGCCGACGTGCAAGGTGGACTTCTTCTATACGAACCCGGATACGACCGCCGAGCTGAAAAACCTGGCCGTGGTGGCGTCCGACCAACGCATATCGTTGCTGATCGAACACATAACGATCGCGCGGTAACCAGCGTACTGGACAAAGTCCTTCGGCGTAGATCTCGTCACACATAACAAAGATGCCGAAGTCTGTCACGCCAGTAATGGTACCATCGAATTCGGCGCCTTCATACTTGCGCGCCAGCAGTACTTGTGCAACTTTTTGTGATGCACGCTCGGCTTCGACTGCGATGCGTTCCCGTTCCGAACAGTGTGCTGCAATTGGTTCCAACTCGTCACGTAAGCGAGCAATACGCTGTGGCGATGGTTTGCCCCGTGCATATTCTTTGAGCAGCCGATGCACGACCAAATCTGGATAGCGCCGAATCGGCGAGGTAAAGTGCGTGTAGTCGGTAAAACCTAAGCCGTAATGCCCGATGTTCTGTGGCGAATAGTGCGCTTTTGCCATGGAACGCAACAGTACCATGTTGACGACAGCCGCTTCTGGACGATCAGCCACTTGCGACAAAATCCGGTTGATCTCTAATGCGGTAAGCTGACCGCGATGGTGTGGGACATCAAGTCCCAACGAGTGCACAAAAGCAATTGCCATGCGTAGTTTTTCTGCGTCCGGCTCATCATGGACGCGGTAGAGAAATGGTAATCTGCCCCGTATATGCCACTGCTTGCTCACAGTAGTGATGTGTTCTGTCACACACCGGTTAGCAGCAAGCATACATTCTTCCACTAACTGGGTGGCGCGAGTCGCCCCTTTCAGATAGGCACGCTGTGGCTCGGCTAAATGATCAAGCTCAAAACGCAGCTCCAATGTGGAAAAATCAATGCCACCGCTTTCGAAACGCCGCGTGCGCAATTGGCGTGTTATAGCGTCAAGTTCTCGGAGCAACGATGCGTAATCACCAGAGCCTGTATGCAGAATGCTGTCCACGTCTTCATAGGTAAATCGCCGTTTGCTGCAAATGATGCTCTCGGTGATGCGGTAATCGACACGCGTACCATCAGGAGCAAATTCCATCAGGACCGACAGTGCGAAGCGATCTTGATTGGGCACCAGTGAGCAAACATCGTTAGAGAGAATCTCGGGCAACATCGGTACAACACCATCCACCAAATACACGCTCGTGGCGCGATCCAGTGCTTCGCGGTCAAGCGGTGTATTAGGTGGCACATAGGCGCTGACGTCTGCAATATGGACGCCGAGCATGATGTTGCCATTCGGTAGTCGATTTAGCGAAAGTGCATCGTCAAAGTCCTTTGCATCAGGAGGATCGATAGTGACAATTTCCCACGAGCGAAAATCTTCGCGTATACCGACCGTGACTGGCGATGATGCCATCGTCCGAGCGACCACAACCGCTTGTTCAGGATACGACCGTGGCAAACGGAATTCACGATAGACGCTTTCAAATTCAGAACGAACACTACCGGCTCGCCCGACCACTTCGACAATTTCCGCTTCGGGGTTGTGGTGCGGAGATGTCCATCGTATAAATCTCCCAATCACCTTATCACCGGGTTTGGCACCAGCAAGCCGCTCTGGCACAACCAAAAAATCAAATGGATACACTTGGTCATCCGGTATCAGGAAAAAGAAACTCCCATCAAAGTCGAGCTTGCCGGTAATTGGCTGATCATTCCGTTCGAGGATGCGTAGAATTTCTCCCCGTGGTTGCTTACGTGGTGGGGTCGGCAACAAACGCACTTCAACACGATCCCCATGCAGCGCTGTGGACGCATCCCGACGGCGAACAAGAATACGTGACAGATGCGGATCGCTTGTCTCGACATAACTGGCACCGTCACGCTCAACAATGAAGCGTCCAAGGAACGACATTGCTTCAGTCCCTGCTAACGCATAGCGTCGACGCCGCACGCGTACCAACACACCCTCATCAACCAGTTCGAGCACAGCTTGGCGCAGATACTCGTAGTCGTCGGATTCAGTTTGGACATCGAGTGCGCGCGCGATATCGTGCATCAGTAATGGCTCGCCGCGTTGGGCAAACAGTTCAAGGACACGTTTGCGAAAGTCTCGCTGAGTATCGTTCGGCATGTGATAAGCATCAACGGAAAGGGACCACAGTGTTGCCCCGCTGCAGAGCTTGTTCCAGGGCAACCCCGGCACGCTCGAGAAGCTGTTCCGGTGTTTCATTCGCTCGCGCTGCAACAAGTCCAATACTGACGGTTACGACAACGGACCGACCCTCAAGCATCAATGGTGTGGTCGCAATCTTCTTTCGAATGTGCTCCAATAGCGAAAGTGCTTTATCCTGGGAAATCGTCACAAGGAGCACACCCAATCGAGAATCATCGAGTCGTGCAAGAACATGGTAGGGCTTCAGCACCGAGCGAATGGTCGCCACCACGTGTTCGAACAGCGGGATGTGCGCACTGTGTTCGATCGACTTATAGCGGTCGAATGCAATCAGCGCCAGTATAGGGTAGTGTGAAGTTTCGGCAGCACGCGCAAGTTCTTCGGTCACCCGAATCTTGAAGGCTGTGGAATTGTAGGCATTCGTCACGGAATCGAGCAATGCTCTCTCCTGGAACTGCCGATCGAAGAAAAGCTGTGCAATGAGCGTACCGGCATGTTCTCCTATAATTTCCAGCGCCACAACGTCTTGAGGTGTAATGCGAGTCCGCATTGATTCGACAAACAAGGCACCATAATTTGCTGTGTGTGTTCGCAGCGGCACAGCAACAAAGTAGCCATCATCATGTCGGCGTTCGGAATGCCAGTACCTGCGCTGCGACGATTGACAATGCTGGCAATCAGCGGTTAGTCCATCAAGCAGTGTTTTGGCAATGAGTGAATGCTCCGTTTCGATCATCGTTCCCGGTAGTGGAAGATTATCCCCGGCAGCAGCGACAATCTCCCAGCGCCGGCGTTCATTCGAGTAAAGCACAACACCTGCTCCATTGGCTTCGACAACAGTGAGTGCAGATTGCACCAGCGCAGAGGCAATGTCCTCGATGCTGCATCCCGGTGTTTGCATCAGACGCCGGAAGTGCACAATCGTTTCGAGCGTGCGGGCGTTTTGCTGCAAGTCATACTTTGCCGTATAGCTCTGCACGAGCATTGAGACAAGCCGACTACATTGTCCCAAAATTCCGATGGTCTGCTCATTGTATGCATCATCCTCGGCAGAGTCCACTGCAAGTACACCGATAACTGTCTTGTGCAGAAAAACTGGGACACCGGCAAAAGACTTTGCACCTGTTGCTTGGAAGTAGTACGGAAGTATATCACATTCGGCATTCTGCTGCAAGGCACACACAATCTGTGCTTGCCCACTGCGAGCGATGTTGGACACAATATCCTCGCCAGCTGCGAATTTTCGCTGGGAACGAATGGAATCGGTAACGTCGCTAATCGTTGCTTCAAAGATCAATTCATCACGATCGGGATTGTACCAGAAGTACACTACCGTCCGTGCATTCATAACAGAGCGAAGAATCGCCATCACACCTTTCAGGATATGGGTGAACTCCCGGCGCGGTTCGGCAGAATCCTCATCGAAACTTTCCTCGATCAACGAAGCCAACGAGAGCGAAACATGCTTGACCGTCGGTGCCAACACTTGAACATTCTGAGTGTCGGTATGCTGTTCGGCCTCATTCACTACACCGGTGGGAGAAATTAGTTCGGAGGGCTGCTGAGGAGACTTGACGGGTCCTTTGACGCGAACAGAAGATATGTTATCGTCACCCCAGTCCTGCCCCCCCTCGATTGTCGGCTCCGAGCGAGTGGGCGAATGCTTGGGATGTGATTGCAGATGTTCCGATTCCTTTCGCCGACCGTTGTGGTAACTTTTGGTGCCTGCTTGGTGTGTCGGAAGTGAGGGCTGTTCGTCGTCACCGAATGAATTGACAAAATCATCGAAAACAATTTGCGTCGAGCCGTCGGGATTGGTGCGCACCTTCCGCGTCAATTCAACGTGATGCGATACACTGGGGCGGGACCATGCAACCTTCTCCCGCATCCGCGACTGAATGTTGATAATCAAGAATACGCTCGAGAGCAGAACAACACACGCACCAATCAAGCGTATTGGCACTTCATCAAGAAATACCAGCGCAAACAGACCACCAACAATAGAAATAATGTACACCGCATCGGTAGGTGTAAAGTACCGTGTCAATTGTAGAATTCTGTCCGCACGTGTATTCATGCGATGGCGTGCTGTGTGTGCACAGGGCTGTGCGTCCGGATCGGCGCTGGCTGCGGTGCAAATATACGCTTACTCGAGACGCGACTGCACAGGTTCGACCACACGAGCAGCAAATTGGAAGCTCGTGCGCTTCCGCTGGGAAAGCTGGTGTGTTTTCCCGCTTCGATCTTTTGCTTCAGCGTGCAACTGGTATTCAATCACATTACGCCGACGCAGCATCAAGCCATGCTGTCGCGACAGCGCTCCCGTCGCTGTTCCCCGAACTGTTCCTGTGCGGACAGTAACACCGAGCTTATCAGCAGCAGGCTCTGGACGGATCGTTCCATCGAGCACAGCGCCAATGACGAGCAGTGAATCACCACCAGACAGCTGGACACCCTCGAGACGATACCGCGCTGTTGCGCGTGCAATGAATGCTGGTGGGAAAGCCTGTTCAACCGTTCGAGACCATGAATGCGTCGAATCAAGTGCCGACGTGGGCAGAAGCAAAAACTGTTGAATCAACACCTGACCATACAGCTCGCTTTGGAGTTGCTGCTCGACGACTCGACGTTGCTCGGCATTGAGCGAGTCCGCCTGCTGTCCAAGCAATTTGCGGATGATCGGCTCAATCCCGCTGATACTTTCGATAGTGCCATTCGGTGCAATCGTCGCACTGATATTCTGACCAATCGCCGCAGTGAATACCGCATAGTCTGCATTGCGACTGCTCATGGGATCGGTCGAACGAAAGCGCCGAATCTGCACCTGCGATGAATCGCTTTCCCAGTAGCGTTGGTCGATCGCGATCGAATCGTACCGCATGCGCAATTTGATAGAACCATCTGTTCCAGCATGCTCAACGATTTGCGTGAAGAACAGTTCCGTCACCACACGCATGTGTACAGAGTCGAAATCGAGCACGTCGTCCTGACGAGCAGAGCAACTTAACTTCGTTCCCGGTACAGGTAGATAGCGGAGGGACACCGAATCGCGTGTACTCAGTGGGCGAATGGCATCACTGTCGGTTGACCCACCAGACTTTTGCACAGGCTCCGAGCGTTCACTGCTGCAGCTAACCAGCAATACAAGAGTCACAACAATCGGGATATATTTCACTGTGAAGTCCTCATTGATACTGTCCCCGTAGCCTCCAATGGTAACGAGATTGAATACGTTGAGTAAATGTTTCGTTGCGCACCCGGCATTGCACCTCGGCGTGTAGTGCTGTCCGAGCAGATTCGATAAAGCCTGCTTTGTGCAATTCGATGGTATGAGTACAGGTACCATGACCGCCGATAATTTCAACAAAGCGCTGGATGTTGTACAGCTTGAGACGTTCGAGCGTTGGACGCAAGCTATCGCACTGGGTCTGGAGAACGACGATTGGTCCGCGTTGCTCGACGATACGAGTTTTTGCATCGGATTGTCGTAACTGAATACCATCGGCGAGAATCGCAAAGGGTTTTTGCCAGACTGAATCGAGTGTGACTCGACCGTTTGGCAAAGCACCTTTCTGTGGATCGGCGTAGTGCGCCAGCACCGGTAGACTGATGTTTCGCAGCCAAATAAACTGTTGGAGCGAATCGAAGCCAGGTACATCGCCGGCTCCCTTAGCAATGTAATCACGCAGCCAGTCAAGCATCTCGCCTTCGACTTTTGCAACATCCCAGTATGGGGAGTAGTACATCTGAAACTGCCGGTTAAGTGGCACGACAGTAGCGACGAAATCCGGAAATTGCAGCGGCATCTGATCGCCTGGCTTATAGGTGAGCACACTGCCTCCACTGGAAAAACTGTAGGTAAGCGAGTCAATTGTTACCTGAACACTGGTAAATCCGTCGCGTGGGCTTTCGATCGCCTCCAGTGATAGGTAGTACGTTACTGCCCGCGTGTACTCGACCGTAGAGCTATCGCTGTAGATACGGCGAACCGTCGTCGTATCGGTCAACACGTAATCAAAGAGCCGATCAACAGGGAATCGCAACAGCAACGAGACAGTTTCTTTCGGTTTCTCTTTCGACAGATCAGTACCGCCACGCACACCATCCTGCGCAAGCAGTGGGATTGCAAGAACCAGTGCAAACGGTAGGAATCGAATCATCGTTTCCACAAGACTACACGTCAACTATTGCAAATATGCAGGCAAGTTGTTCATACGATGCCGCGTGCACTGAGTAGTGCCCACGCTGCCAGTGTCATACCATCCCAAATTGTACCATCAGCGATACGTGCACGCAGCTCATCGCTGTCGAGCAGAACGACGTCGGTTTCCTCGACTGGATCGGTGGCTTTCGCAGTCGGTGTCAGCCGGCGTGCCAGGTACACGTTGCAGCATTCGTCGGTAACACCGTTCATAGGATTGAATGCGCCAATGTGTTCAAGGTCCGATGCCAGAAAGCCAGCTTCTTCTTGTAGTTCGTGGCGAGCCTGTAGGTCAGCGTTACCGCCGTCCGGGATGCCTCCTCCCGGGAACTCAATGCTTTCGCGTTGCCACAAGTAGCGGTACTGCCGCACCATGACAAATTGCCGGCTCTCAGTGATGGGCACAACCATCACCGACCCACGCGTATGAACGTAGTGGTATGGGTGCTTGGTCCCATCGCGCAACTGATAGGTATCGAGACGATACTCCCAGTATGGATTGTTGGCGACTGTGGTGCTTGCAGTGCGACGGAGCGGAAAAATGTCCATACCCTCTTCTTAGCCGACAAGTTCTGATTCCGCAAAGAAGAAAGCAATCTCAGTGCGTGCATTTTCTGGGGAATCTGAGCCATGAATTGCGTTTTCGCCTTTAGAGCGTGCAAATCGCTTCCGAATAGTGCCTTCGGCTGCTTCGGCTGGATCGGTTGCACCGATAAGCGCACGGAAATCGGCAACAGCATTGTCCTTCTCGAGCACCATCGGCACAACCGGTCCACTGCTCATAAAACGCACCAATTCGGCATAGAATGGACGCTCACGGTGCACTGCATAAAATGCACCCGCCTGCTCAGCAGTCATGCGTACAAGCTTCATGCCGACGATACGAAAACCTGCTTGCTGAATTTGTGCGATAATTTCACCGGCGACACCAGCGCCGACCGCATCAGGTTTGATAATTGCCAGTGTACGTTCTACCATGTCATTTCTTCGATGGATTGGACTTATGAGTGGTGGTTTTCTTTGCAATGTGTTTTGCGCTTGATTTTTTCGCTGCCGCTTTTGTGGATGCTTTTTTGGGTGCAGCACCGAGCACCTCAGCAACAGTGCGTCCGATATATGCCGGTGATTCGACCACGCGAACACCTGCACGGTGTAGCGTCGTTACCTTTGCCTCGGCAGTCCCTTTGCCCCCGCTGATGATCGCTCCCGCATGCCCCATTCTACGCCCTGGGGGAGCAGTCCGCCCCGCAATGTACGCAATGACAGGCTTACGCACATGAGCTGCAATGTATTCAGCGGCTTCTTCTTCGGCAGTTCCACCGATTTCGCCGATCAGCACAATCGCTTCCGTCTGAGAATCGGCATTGAATAGCTCCAGCGCATCTACAAAGCGAGTGCCCACAATCGGATCGCCCCCAATGCCCAGACAGGTGCTTTGCCCAATACCCAAGCTGGCCAGTTGCCACACCGCCTCGTAGGTCAGCGTTCCCGACCGCGAAACAATCCCCACTGGTCCCGGCGTTGTGATAAAGCCAGGCATGATGCCGATTTTGCACTCGCCCGGTGTGAGCAATCCCGGGCAGTTCGGTCCAACCAACCGCGAGCGCGAACCGCGGAGCGCTGCCCACACCAAGCG
>JAOAEV010000112.1 GCA_026416585.1 Chlorobiota bacterium
GGTGATCATACCTGATGGCGAACCGATGAACTGCACGGTCAATCCATCGCATAACTGCTGGCAAACTGTCACGAACTCCCACGAGGAGGGCAACTATTGCACTACGAGTGGCTGGGATACTGCGAGCAAGAGCTGTAAGGAGCCAGTTCAACCCACCGATCGTGTCAGCCGGTATACCGGCGCCCCAGAGTGAGCGAATGCCAAGTTCGAGCATTGCAGGAATACTTCCTCGGTCAGCAGCAACGGCAATATGCTGTAACGCAAGTGTCGGATTGCGTTCGACGCCGAAGCCACTATCGTAGCAACCGCCGAGGAGCAACGCAGCATCTGGCGATCCAAGACTATCCGCACGGCAAAGCAGCGCGATAGCCTCGGTCGTGGTCATTGTATCTGCAAGCAACCGTCGTGCACGTGCAACCATCGCTGCAACGACTTGCCCCTCGACTGCACGGGAAAGCAAACGTTGCACCGACGAATCGCTGGTTTCGGTAGCCAGCATGAATGCTGCAAGTGGATTACCCAAAGCAGCAGCACGTGCAATCAGTGCCGATGCAGAATCCTCGCTGGGTGCCATACCACCGAGCGAGCGACGGTAGCACTCTGCCAATGCCACGAGCGCATATGAATCACCACTATCAGCTCGCCGACGCAGAGCATCAATCGCTGCTGTTCGCAGCGAGTCAGCACGACGGTACTGGCAAGGACATCGACGCCGATCAGTGAGACATTCGGCATAAATGAACGCTGCGATCGGATCTCGATCTGCCCACTGCGCTGCCACGTCGCACGCGCGCTCGAAATCGCTGGCACAGCCAATACCCCACCAGATGTTCGCGATCACGTGTGCAGTAATCGTATCTGTACTCTTCGACGTGCGCGGGTGCGACGAAGGCAAGAATGGCTGGCCGCTGAGTGATCCGACGACACCGAGCGCGACTGCGAGCAAGAGAATCTTCACACGCTGTATATCGCAACAGTTGTCCTGCTGCGAATATCGGGCAGGTATATTTGTGCCGCCTCGATTTTGGAGAAGTTGTGAGCGAATTTGTTCTGGCTCGAAAAAAGAAACGCTCAATTGTACTGGTAATCATCCTCATGACTCTGTGCTGGTGCAATAGAGCATCTGCGCAGCAGGCATCATGGTTGTATCCCCAGGGAAGCAGCGCAGCATTGCCTGTACAGCCGGTACCGTCGTTGCCTCAGCAATTATCCACTTTCACCGTCAAATGGCGCTCGCCCGCGATTGCAGGTGACGTCCAGCCCATTGTTGCCAATCTTGTACCGAATGTTGCATTTGGGCTAAGTCCGACATCCCTGGAAGTAGCAGCTGTTCGTGGAGGATCGCTCGCTATCATCGATGCTACAGGCAGAGCACTGCACGCAACACGACTTCCACCACTGACACAGGCAATCTCGGTCGTTGCCGATTCAGCGCTGCTCCCAACCGCGCTTCGCTCTCGCATGCCAAGTTTGGTGTTTCTTCAAACCGCTGAACGTCAGGCAAGAGACGACTCGCTTGCTATCGCCTACATCGCCGGCTACGATGCCGCAAGCGATACAATTGCTCTGGTCGGGCGGCTGACGTACGATCTGCGACCGTATGTACCGAATCTGTTTGCGTGGGCTCGTCCAGTGTTTGCAATCCCATCTGGCAACACCATTGCAGTTTATTCGGTGCTCGGTACAACCACACCGCGCATCGAACCAAGTTCTCCAAGTATTCCCTACGTGCGCGGCATTGCTGTCACACGCGTTCTACCATCGCTGCTGAGCGGGATACTACCGCTGCCCGACGCCGGAGATAATGTGGGAGAGCGCATGACGGTTGCTCCACACGTCGGCTTTGAACAACCAAGCATAACGCAGCTGTCACCGACGGTGTGGGCATGCGTGCTACCGTGCTCACCGAGCACCGACACGACTACGATTATCAGTCCCTACGGCTCCCAAAGTCGGGCAGATCGTGCATACGTGTTTGGTGCACTGCTTGCTGGTGGTGTGCTCGGTGAGCGATTCGGTGCAGTACAACTCGACAGCATCCTTTCTGCACCGACGGCAAAGCCAATCATCCGACCACTGTGGGTCACATTGCACGATGGCGGAGCAATTCGGCAAATGCTTTTGATAGCGGAGTCATACAGTGGACGAGATGGCTCGGCCGGGCAATCGCAGCTTCACCTGTTTGCCGACGATGGCACACCCATCACGTTGCCATCAGACCGCCAGAATCCACCTTTCCGTGGTCGGAACAACGTGGACTGGTCTCTGGCAATCGGCGATCTTGATGGCATTTCGAACAACGAGCTATTGCCCTATTTCCCGAATAATCCAGGTCCGGAAATCGTGCTCACCGAAAGTAGTCGCCGGATGGCGGTCCCCAGCTCACGCCTGATGGTATTGCGGTACCGGCGAGGGACGCCAATACCAAAGCCGTCGCCTGCTGGGACGGTACTTTTGCCACTTGACACGATTGTGACATTCCGGATTACTGGCTGGCTCGCCGCAGTCGCGGACCTCGACAGCACCCCCAATGGCAAAGCCGAAATTATCATCGCCGATCGAAGCGACTTGCTCGTTCTGCGCATGCGTGACTACACCGATCCAGGCTTTCGCACTGGCGCACCATTTGACACTGTGCTGAGTTGGAGAACTCCAGGAGAGGAAATCACCAACGTTGCCGTTGCTGACCCAGAGAACGATGGCAAGATTGACATCATCGTAACCACAACAAACGCTACCTACGCTCTAGGTCAGATTGCACCAAACAGTCTTCAGATTCTCTCACCGCGCGATAGTACGACCTCACCAATCGCCATCTGTGCGGGTGACACTATCATGCTGCGGTGGCGATTCCTCTACGCCGGTGCGCGTCGCTACACCATCATGTTCGAGCCCGATAGCAATGGTATTCCCACGGGGGCGCGCCGCATTCTTGCGCGCGATACACTTATCAGTGGGGATACGCTGGAAATGCGTATGCCTGCAGCAGCTTTTCGCCAGCAGAGCGGACGATTTGTTGTATGGCTCGCATCTGATTCTACCGTGCACGACAAAAGTGACGCCATCAGGGTGACCCCTGGGATGCTGCAATTTGATACGACGACCGTCCTGCCACAGTACATCGCCGGTTCACGGGCAATCGTCGGCGGTCGGATCCAATGCCTTGACTCAGTGCAGTTGGTCGGTTCGTTCGATGGTGGGCGTCAGTGGCAACCGCTGCCTGCCAGGAGTGTTGTCGGCAACGGCATATTCATCGCTACCATCGACATCCCCTGCATCGAGCTGGCACCATTGGGAGGCATAGATACTCTCCTGCTGATCCAAGCAATCGGCATAAGTTCTGCTGATACTGTTGCCTCCGATACGCTCCGCGTGCGGGTGGCTCCAGCACCAGCACTTCTCGACATAACCAGTGTGCAGCCTGGTTTCTGTTGTGAGTATCGCGTTGCTATGCGCGCGAGCGCGTGTTCTGCTGCTGCAGTCTATGTGCAGTACGCTGCCGGCGAGCCATGGACGTTGCTCGACAGTGCCGTTCGCGATACAGTCGTTGTGCGCGGGCGTAGCGGCAGCAGCGACACCCTCCGCCTCCGCTGGGCATGTCGCAATAGCTGCGTCCGTTCCGATACGACGATTGTTCTCGCCTCGCCTCGCCTGATCTCGGCAATTGCGCCCAATCCCGTCCTGCGCGGGCAGGAGCTGTGTCGCATTCTAACAACACCGCGGAGCACTGGCACAGTAACTATCCGCATTTTCGATAGCAGCGACCGGTTGGTACGGACCCTCGTCGAGAGCGATCACCGAAATGGAGGACAAATGTACTGCGATGTTTGGGATTGTCGCAGCGACAGCGGAGACCTTATTACACCAGGTGTTTACTACGTCCTGGCTCGTGCTGGAGATGGATGGGAATCATTCGAGGTATTGTATGTGCGCTGAGGTTCGAACAGCACTGGCTGTGTCGGCATTCATCCTCGTTGGGATGACCGGCTGCATGCGACTCGATCCAGCGCTCTTAGAGGGTCGCTGGAGTCTCAACCGCATCGTGCTTGATTCTACCAGTGCAATTGCTGCTGCCAGTGTCGAGTTGGTCAGTGCTCTCGTGCACGGTACAACAATCGAATTTCGCGGCGGACAACTCCTTGTTCCGCTGGTTAGCGACGACACTCTCCGCTTCGACTATCGAATCACGATGGACACGCTTCAGCTCCGGGCAGGCACAACGATCGTCGAACAATTGCGCATCGTTAGACTCGATGACGATGAACTCCAGCTCGAACGTAGGAGGCTTCGCATCGTGTTTCGCCGCATATAAAAACGGAGGTTGTCGTGCGTATCCTGGTCATTGAAGACGAACAAAAAGTCGCAAGTTTTATCCAGCGCGGATTAGAGGAAGAGCAGTACGTCGTTGACGTCGCACACGACGGTGCAGAGGGATTGGCTCTCGCCAGGGAGAATCCCTACGATGCAATCGTGTTGGACGTGATGCTTCCGGGTAAAAATGGTTTCGATGTGCTTAGTGAACTTCGCGCACATGGCAACCAAACACCTGTCATCATTCTGACCGCGCGAGGTAGTACCGAGGATCGTGTTCGTGGACTGGACTTAGGTGCCGACGACTACCTGCCCAAACCGTTCCACTTCGAAGAACTCTCAGCGCGACTCCGTTCAATCCTTCGGCGCAGCTCATCACAGAAGTCAAGCCGGATCGCCGTCGGGGACTTAGTGCTCGACACCGCGGCACGCCGCGTCTGGCGCGGCGACAAAGAAATTGAGCTGACCGCCAAGGAATACGCCCTGTTGGAGTACTTGATGCGCAATCAACACCGCTACCTCAATCGCACGATGATTTTGCAGCATGTCTGGAAAGACCCGCATAGCCCGATTTCGAACATCATCGAGGTGTACATCATGCGGCTGCGCTCAAAGATTGAATACGACGGCAAACGCTTTATCCACAACGTGCGTGGACTCGGCTATCGCATCAAAGAACCCAACGGCGATGCGTGAACCACTCCGGATCGCCATCGTCGGACCAGCGTATCCCTACCGCGGTGGACCAGCAGCAGTTGTCGGATATCTCTACCATGCGCTGTCGGAACGCCATAGCGCGCGCGTCTTCAGTTTTTCGCGTCTGTACCCGCGACTGCTGTTCCCAGGCACTCGGCAGGAAGACATCAGCACGAACCCAATCAAACCACACCCAGCCGAACGAATACTCGACTCCATCGTACCGGCAACGTGGCACCGTACAGCACGCGCAATTGCCGCGATGGATCCCAATGTTATTCTACTCGACTGGTATCAGCCATTTTTCGGGTTGTGTTACGGCACCGTACTGCGATTGGTGCGTCGGGAATGTCGCGCACCAATTATTGTGCTGGCAGAGAACATTATTTCCCACGAAGCACGGTTGCTCGATCGCTGGCTAACACAGCGTACCTTTCGCTATGCCGATGCATTCATCGCCTTTTCCGATGCTGTTGCGTCCGAACTACGGTATCGCTATCCGAATCGTCCGGTGGCACGGGCACACTTGCCGCTGTTCATTACACCCGATACCGCACCATTTCGCTGGACACCAGACGCAGCCAAGCAACGGTTGGGACTTGACGGCAAGCGCGTCGTGCTTTTTTTCGGCTACATTCGCCCATACAAAGGATTATCAACACTCATCGAAGCATTTGCACGCGTGGGGATTTCCGATGCAGTGTTGCTCATTGTTGGCGAATGCTACGAGGATCCCGAACGCTACCGCCAGCTCATCACTGCAAGCGGGAATGCTGATCGCATTCACTGGGTCGCCGAATATGTGCCAAATGAAGATGTACCGCTCTACTACACCGCTGCCGACGTGGTGGTACTCCCATACCATTCGGGGACACAATCAGGCGTACAGCGGATTGCATTTGCGTTCGGCAAACCCGTTGTTGTTACCGACGTGGGGGGAATCGCTGAAGATGTACGTGCATACGGCGCCGGTGTAGTGGTGCCTCCACGCGATCCAGAAGCCTTGGCAGCAGCAATCAAACACATGCTGACAGCTTCATCACTCGATGCCTACATCGCTGGTGCACGCCGCGCTGCTGAGCATACACGATTTGAACGAATCGTCGAAATAATCGAACAGCTTGCCGAACAGCTGCATGCGATGCTATCAGCTGATCCCAGTGCATTGCACCATCACTGAGCACAACAACAAAGAATTTTTCTGTGTGGTGCTCCGTCGTAACGCTTTTTTGCTTTTGCATAGGCAGAGAAACGCATTGCAGTCAACCGGCAGCTCAGGACACGATACATCGTGTTGCCATTCTACGCAGCCAGGTAAAGTGGGCGCTAATTTCGCGTCCGTTTTTCGTCCATGCTCACAACACCTATGCTTGATATTCGATTTATTCGAGACAACCCCGAGGCGGTTGCGCAGAATGCTGTGAACAAAGGTCATGCCGTCGCGATTGACCGTATTCTCGAGCTCGACGCAGAACGCCGGCACCTCATCACTGAAACTGACGCGCTCAAGCACGAACGTAATCGGGCCAGCGAACAAATCGCCGCACGTAAGAAAGCGGGCGATGACGCCGCAGAGTCGATCGCTCTGGCACGGCAGCTTGGCGATCGCATCAAAGCAAACGACGAGCGTCTCCGTGCCATCGAAACAGAATTGGAAGAACTCCTGCTGTGGGTACCCAATATCGCCCACGCAAGCGTGCCGATTGGTCGAGATGCAAGCGATAACGTCGTCGTTCGTTCGACAGCCGAAGAAGTTCCTGCTCAGTGGCGTCGCAGCCACCTGGACATTGGTGCGCAGCTTGGCATTCTCGATTTTGAACGCGGTGCGAAAGTTTCCGGTAGTGGCTTTGCATTCTATGTCGGCGCCGGTGCTCAGCTGGAGCGCGCAATGCTGAGTTTGTTCCTCGACGTTCACACCCGTCAGCATAGGTACCGCGAGATGCTGCCACCATTCCTCGTCAATCGAGACTCGATGGTCGGCACTGGACAACTTCCCAAAATGGCTGACGACATGTACCACTGCCCCACCGACGAGCTGTATCTGATTCCGACAGCCGAAGTGCCGCTGACCAATTACTACCGCGACGAGATGCTCAGCGAAAGTGAGCTGCCAATAAAGCTCTGCGGATACTCGCCATGCTTCCGTCGAGAGGCAGGCAGCTACGGACGCGATACGCGCGGTTTTCTGCGCGTGCACCAATTCAACAAAGTCGAGCTGGTCAAATTCACAACACCCGAATCATCCTATGACGAGTTGGAATGCTTAGTGGCCGATGTCGAACATGTGCTGAGGCTGCTGGAGCTACCGTACCGCGTCGTTCTGCTGTGCACTGGTGACATGAGTTTTTCGAGTGCAAAAACCTATGACTTGGAAGTGTGGTCACCCGTCGAGCAGCGATACTTGGAGGTATCTTCATGCTCGAACTTCGAAGCATTCCAAGCACGGCGTGCACGTATTCGTTATCGCCGCAATGATGGCTCGCTCGACTATGTGCACACACTCAACGGCAGTGGTTTGGCAACCTCGCGCATTATGGTCGCAATGCTGGAGCATCATCAAACACCCGACGGTCGCATCCGCATTCCCGAAGCGCTGCGCCCATACATGGGATGCGATTTTATCGGCTGAACCCGAGCGCTACAGTTCTGTTTCGATCCCAACGAGCCACAGCCGCTCGGCTGCGGGGAAAAACTCTGCACCGTTGCCACTCCACGCAAAAAGTCGGTTGAACACGTTGTTGACCTGGAGTCGGAATCGCAGCGCACGCACACCGGCAATGTCGGCGAGCGTATAGGTCGCCGACATGTTCGCGACAAAGTACGGGTCCACCCGATTATCGCGATAGCGCACCAGAGTAGGCACGTCCCGGAGGTATTCGCTGAGTTTTGCACCGAAGTTGTCGGTATAATGTTCACCGACATAACGACCGCTCCACCGCAGACGAAACGCACGCCACTCCAGATCGATAGCGACATTGGCTAACAGCTCGGGGAATCCAGCCACGGGGTTGTCCGCCAGATCGAGAGCATCACCCGCACCAGTTTGAAACATGTACTCAACGAAGCGATTTCGACTAATTGTTGCATTGCCCCCTACACGCAACGCCAAATCGTTCCACCTCGCGACTGTCCATCCTGCCGCTACTTCAATGCCAAGATGCCGTGCACGCGGTGCGTTTCCTTCGACTGGTGCACCCCAGATGTCACGCTGACCGTTGCGTACCAGCTCGTCGAAAAATTCCATCCAGTAGAGCGTCACCGAGGCTGTAGCGTCTGCTGAGCGCCAGTTCCATCCGAGCTCGACGTCGAGCAGACGCTCCGGTCGAACTAATGGGCGCGAAAAATCGTAGCGGATTGTGCCACCGGTAGTATCGACTGCAAATGCAGGTGTATATCCGACGTATGACTCCGACGCGCGATAGAGGCTGTTCCGACGTGGCTCCCGCGAAGTATAGGCAATCGTTGCGTATGCAGAATGTTCATCGTCGAGCGTCCACTGCAAACCCAGCCGCGGATTGAAGAACGTGTACCAAAGGTCAAAGATCATTCCACCACTGCTGACAGTATCCCCGCTCGTTGTAATGTAACTGGTAAAAACATTGCCGGCTTTTTCATTGCGCAATCCATAGCGTGTACGAACAAGTTGTGCTTCTGCATGGAACAGAACTGATCCCGACACTGCATACTGCTCCCGAGCGAAGATCGAGTACACATCACGCACACCTTCGTAGGAATAGAACTTGTAGTCAGGATCAAAGTTCGCAGGAAGATTTTCCGCATAGCGGATTTTCCCCCAGTGTTCGGAGCGATGCCACCGCATCTCGGCGCCTACGAGCAGCTCTCCGCCTTCGTGTTGCCACTGTAGGCGCGGGATCCATCCCCCGTGCCGATTACCGACAAATGCACGGATGATTGTATTACGTGGATCAGCAGCCGAATCCCACGGCGCATAGGGTGCGCGCAACCGAAGCATTGCTGCATCTGCCCATGAGCCGTCGAAGTCGAAGAATCCATCGCCACTGTAGTAAAACAGCGAGCTTTTCAGGGCGACTCGGTCCGACAGTTGCACATCGCTGAGCAGTTCGTAGTGCGGCTGCGAAAAATTCTCGATCTCCTGCGGACGCCGCAAAACGGCATACGAGAGCGTTTCCCCTGTTCGTGTATAAGACCAGTCGCTGTAATTGGTGCGTCGCAACACTGGGTCGGCCACGTAGCTTTTCGGTAGCCCAGTGTACATCAACCCATCGGCAAGCGGTGCGCCAAAGATGTTAATCTGGTGTGACGAGCGCTCACCGAACTGCACAACACTGACAAAATAGCTCGGCAGATCAGTCCAGGTATAGTCACGATATCCTCGTGAACGTATCCGCGACAGTCGTGCATACACGCCATACTGACCGCCGACAAGTCCGCTCGAAAATTCGACACTGTAGCGCTCGACGTCGTTGGCAGGCGCTGTTTGATCAGGTGGTGCCACACTCCGCCCGCCTCCGCTGAACTCTTGCACACCGAACATCACCGAACCGCGGATGAATCGCTCCCGTGCAGGGTTGACCGTTACCAAATTGACCGAGCCACCAATGGCAGGTGAACCGTACACCGCCAAGCCGGCACCGCGCTGTACTTGAATGCCATCGAGACTGCTGGCGATGTCGGGAACGTCTATCCAGTACACATTGTGGTCTTCCGGATCGTTCTGCGGAATGCCATTGATGAGCACCGCAATACGCCGCTGATCGAACCCCCGGATATTGAGCGATGTGTAACCGATGCCATTACCGCTTTCGCTGGAGAACATGATCGATGGCAGTTCCGATAGCAGCGCTGGCAAATCAAAGACGGTGTGCCGCTGGCGAATCTCAGCATGCTGCACCTCACTCCATGTAACCGGTGAGCGTCCTTCGACTGCACGGGTCGTTGTCACCGTCACAGCGGGAGCGTCGTAGTTACGTCGGGCCGTATCGGGAAGAGGAGAATTGAAAGCAAGCGAACTGGCTGCACTCCATGCAGCAGCCAAAACAGAAACCAGACAACGCATTGAGCATCACGAAAAATGGTGAAACAATCGCGATGCTCCGCTTCGAGGTAGGATATCACAATGCCGCACGTGGCAGCAACGACGGAAGGAGGAACCGTCTCCGTTTCCCTTCGCCGGCATTACCCGGATCAGGTACTGAGAGTATGCTCTCAGCCGTGCGCGTACAGCGCACAGCACCTCTAACGGAGCTCTGCAAAAATACGGCGAGCCGCTGGAGTATTAGCGCTCAGATATTTCGTCGGCAATGCGGATGCAGTAGTCGCGATAGGAACACTTGGGTAATTGTCCAACGCGAATGAAAAACTCATCACGCGTGATCAAGCCTTCGTAGAGAGCAATTTCTTCCAGGCAGGCGATCTTTAGGCCTTGACGTTTTTCGATGGCATGAATGAATAGGCTCGCTTCCAGTAGCGCTTCAGGAGTTCCAGTGTCGAGCCACGCAACCCCCCGACCGATTACCTCTGCCCGCAACCGGCCGCGTTCCAAGTACACACGGTGCAAGTCTGTGATCTCGAGTTCACCGCGAGCGCTGGGCTGGAGCTGCCGAGCATACTCAACGACATCGGAAGTGAATACGTACACGCCAGGAATCGCATAGTGCGACCGCGGACGGGAGGGCTTTTCTTCGATACTCAACACGCGTCCCTCAGCGTCGAATTCGACTACTCCATACCGCTCGGGATCGCCGACGCGGTAGGCGAAAATTGTTGCGCCATCGTTAGTGGCAATCGCACGGCGGAGAAAATCAAGTTTGCCGTAGAAAAGGTTATCGCCTAAAATCAAACACACTGGGTCATCACCGATGAATTCCGCACCGATGATGAAGGCCTCGGCGATGCCGCGCGGCTCTGGCTGGACCGCATAGCGCAGCGTGATTCCCCACTGCGTTCCATCGCCGAGCAGGCGCTCGATATTCGGTGTATCGTGCGGCGTCGAGATCACGAGAATCTCACGAATACCCGCCAGCATCAGCGTTGCAAGCGGGTAGTAGATCATCGGTTTGTCATAGACAGGTTGGAGTTGTTTGCTCTGCACAGCGGTCATTGGGTAGAGTCGCGTACCGCTGCCACCAGCTAAAACGATGCCTTTCGTCATGTGTGTTTATCAATGTGATGAAGAATCACCCCAGCGTTGCTCGTTTTGGAGTTGCTTGAGGTACGAAAAATCGTGTGCAA
>JAOAEV010000033.1 GCA_026416585.1 Chlorobiota bacterium
TGTCCATGCGGTGAACGCCCCGCGAAACACGCCATGCAGGAGGGCACATACAACACATCCGCTTCGGGCAAACTTGTTACAGAAAAATGCTCTGGGATTCCCATCGCCGGCAGCCACGATGGAATGCGGAACAGACGCGCCAAACGCTCCGTGGTACGATGCACGAGGCGCTCCCCAAGCACGTTCGATGCACCTCGAGCAACGCTGAGAGCGATTCCAATGCCACGGATCCACCCACGAACACGCGATGCAGCGATTTGCCAGTATACTCGCTCGAGAACCTTCTTGGATTGTGAACGCTGGGCGATTGTCAGATCACCGCTATTGATGCCAACTGGGCATGTTACCATGCACAAGCCGTCGGTCGCGCATGTTTCCGTACCTGCATAGACGTAATCACGTTCGAGACGGCGTGCAATGCAATCACGTGAGTGTCGAACGATTTCTCGTTGGACAATAATTCGCTGGCGCGGTGAAAGCGTCAGTTCTGAGGAGGGGCAGACTCGCTCGCAGAATCCGCACTCGATGCAATGATCCACGTGTGAACTCACCGGGGGAAGCTGTTTGATGTTGCGTAGGTGTATCCTACGATCTTGAGTAAAAATCACGTCTGGATTGAGTAGCCCCTCAGGATCAAGCAATTGCTTGACACGACGCATCAGGTCAACGACACGCTTTCCCCACTGGTGCTCAAGAAATGGTGCCATGTTGCGACCCGTGCTGTGCTCCGCTTTTAGTGACCCATCATAGCGTTCGACAACAAGCTCGGCAAGCTGTTCCATAAACTGCCCATACCGCTCGATCGAGCTACCATCGCTGTCGAGTGAAAACGCAAAATGCATGTTTCCGTCGCGCGCATGCCCAAAGACGACAGCGTCATCGAATCGGTGCGCGGCCAATAACAACTGAAGATCCCGCACAGCATCAGCCAAACGCTCCCGCGGAAATGCAACATCCTCGTTGATAAGCGCCGTTCCAGTACGACGGGCAGCACCGACGCTCGGCATCGCTCCTTTGCGCAACGTCCAGAGCAGTTTTCGCTGTTGTTCCTGACTGGCAATGGTAAGCTGGTTTGCACAAACAAGACGCGAAATCCTCTCGATCGTCGCGCGCACGTGGTGGCTTGTATCTGGATCATCGTAGCGGAATTCAATGAGAAGTGCAGCATCCCGGGGCAATCGTACTTCAGTGCTCGCTGGTGCGTATGTGGCAATAGCAGCGAGCGTCGCGCGGTCCATCAATTCGACTGCAACGGCACCTTCTCCATCAAACGCCGACACCGCAGAGCATGCCGCAGTGATGGAGTCGAAACCAATCAGCGCAGCCGTTGCATGGGGTGGTTCTGGAACTGTTCGGAGCGTTACATCAGCAATGAAACCGAGCGTACCTTCACTTCCAACCAGAAGATGCTGGAGGATGTCTGCAGGACGTTCGAAGTCCAGAAATGCTGCGATGGAATACCCCATGGTGTTTTTCAACCGCGTGCGATGGCGTATTGTTCGCACAAGATCAGTGTCACAGCGAACGTGATCGCGCAGTTTGGAAAGTTGTTCGTATAGCGCGGGTTCGTGCTCCAGAAGCATGCGGTCAGCTTCGGCACAATCACACGTAGAAAGCACCAAGCCAGAGGGCAAAACCATCGTCATTGCAGCAAGCGTGTGGTAGGCATTCTGTGCGATGCCACAGCACATGCCACTTGCGTTGTTGGCGACAATACCACCAACCGTGCACGCATCTATCGAAGCGGGATCGGGTCCAATGCGACAATGGTACGGTCGGAGTCGGGCATTGATGTATCCACCACGGAGTGAGCTCCCTGCGGTGACGTATTGACCGCCATCGGCAATAGTGAACTTGTCGAACCGTCGCACAAGCACCAGCGCATGTTCAGTGACAGCCTGCCCCGATAAACTTGTTCCAGCTGCACGAAATGTTATGGGTATGTGCTCACGCCGGCTCCACCGAAAAATCTCTTGTACATCGGAGATGTTGTCGGCACGCACGACCACACGAGGTACCAGTTGATACAGACTGGCATCGCACGAATAGGCAATTCTATCAAGCCATGAGGTTGAGACCTTGTCTTTCCCGATTGCACCAGCCAGCCGTTGGTGAGAAGTTTCCACGGCCATTGCCCCTAAACACGTTCGACAACTGCCGCCAAACCTTGTCCAACACCGATGCAAAGCGAAGCAACACCATAGTGCACCCCGTGGCGATGGAGCGCACGAATGAGCGTCCCCACAATACGCACACCACTCATGCCGAGCGGATGCCCGATTGCTATTGCACCTCCATGTACGTTGAGCTGTTCAAGTGGAATTCCCAGCAACCGCTGGCACGCCAAGACCTGCGCTGCAAATGCTTCGTTGATTTCAAAGAGTCCGATTTGCTCAAGTGCGAGCCCTGCTTTTCGCAATGCGCCCGGGATAGCTTCGGCTGGACCAATGCCCATGTATCGCGGATCGACACCAGCTGCATGACCTGCGACATATCGCGCCAGTGGGTGAAGATTGTGACGACGAACGGCATCTTCACTGGCGACAATGAGGGCACCTGCTCCGTCGTTGAGAGATGATGAATTACCGGCCGTAACGGTTCCACCTTTTCGGAATGCTGATGGCAATGCAGCAAGTTTTTCCAGGGTTGTATCAGAGCGTGGACCTTCATCCCGCTCGATAAGTATGGTGTTTCCTTTCGCATCCCGAATAGGGATAGGAATGATTTCCTCTTGCAGAAAGCTATCGTCGTACGCTGCAAGCGCTCGCCGATGCGAACCGAGTGCATACTCGTCTTGGTCACTACGACTGATGCTGTAGCGCTCAGCGACGTTTTCAGCAGTCTCCCCCATTGATTCAAGTGGAAAAAGTTTTTCCATTGCGGGATTGGGAAAACGCCACCCAAGTGCAGTATCGTAGGCGGTCAGATTTCCGAACATTGCTCGACCACTTACGTTCTTTGGCAGAGCATACGGCGCGCGTGACATTGATTCGACCCCGCCAGCAATAATCAGCTCGGCTTCACCAGAACGTATCGCGCGGGCAGCAACCATGATAGCTTCCAGCGACGATGCGCACAAGCGATTGACTGTAACGCCGGGGACACTATGGGGAAATCCCGCTAAAAGCACAGCCATCCGCGCAACGTTGCGATTGTCCTCACCAGCTTGATTAGCACACCCGAGCACAACATCATCCACTACACTCGGATCGAGCTGGTTGCGCTCGATGATGTGACGCAACACAAGTGCTGCCATGTCATCGGGTCGCACCGTACTGAGAGCACCGCCGTACTTACCGACAGGTGTACGTAGTGGACTGCAGAGAAACACGTTGCGCATTATGATTGCTCCGAAAGGTATCGCAAACTTTCTTCGACTTTGGCAAGCGCTTCGGCAAAGTTCGATTCCTTCGCACGCTCGGCAGCCACGATATCGGGTTTAGCGCGTTCGATGAAGTTTGTATTTGCCAATCGTGCCTGTGTCTGCTGAAGCAATGTTGCAAGCCGCTGGCGTTCTGCAAGTAATCGCTCACGCTCGCGTTCGACGACATGCTCACCAACCACTAAGAACAACTCCACGTCCCGAACGATTGCCGAGAGCACTCCACGCGGCTTGTCCGACAAGCTATCAAGGAATGTCGGCAGCTCCACACGTGCGAGGGCCGCAATCAAGTCCGCATTGTCACGGATAAGGTTAGCAGAGGCTGCATCAGCGCGCACAAGTGCCGATGGTAAATCGCCGGGCTTTAGCCCTGCTGCAGCTTTGAGCATACGGAATTGCTCGACTGTGAGCACAACAAGTTCCATGTCACGCTCAACAGTAGGCTGTTCATACTCAGGCTCATACTCAGGCAGCAGCGTTACGCACAACGACTGGTCACGATCGCGCGTGCCCAGCCGGTGCCAAATTTCTTCGGTCACAAACGGCATGAGGGGATGCAATAACCCCAGCGCATCTTCGAAGACACTCAATGCAAAGCGAAGATTTGCAGCGCGTTCCTGCGGCGTAGCGAGTTGCCGCAGGCGGACTTTGAGCATTTCGATGTACCAATCGCAGTAGTCATGCCAGAAAAAGTCATAGAGCGTTCGCACATACTCGTTGATACGGTAGCGTGCCAGGTGCTCATCGACACT
>JAOAEV010000056.1 GCA_026416585.1 Chlorobiota bacterium
AGCACATTTTGATGCGAGCGCCAGTAGAATGTCGGCGCAATCGTTGCCCATGGTAAGACTGCAGTTGCCCCTAACTCGAGGGCGTCAACCAGCTCCGGCTGTAGCGCGGGCGTACCGGTCCGCAGGTTGTACGGATCATCCTGTTGCACAAGCGGACTGAGAGCTTCGTTCGATGGGCGGCTGATCCGCCTGCTGTAGCGTAGTGATAACCGCAGCAGCGGATCTGGGCTGTACATCGCGTTCAGAGACGGAAACAAGTTCCAGTATGATTGCCGGAAGTCCACTGAGCCGATACTACTGCGAAAATCTGTTGCTTCGGCACGGAGTCCAGCACTGAGTTGAAGCACTCCTATCGGCAACATTGTTTGTACGTATGCAGCAGCGATGCGTTCGGCGACAGCACCGCTAACCGCTACTGTTAACACTGCTGCCAAAGGGTCAGTGCTGTCGGCAACCGTTCGCTGATCGGCATCGAGGTGGCGCCAGGTGATTTTGGCACCAACGTCGAACTGCCCACGATTGGGGAATCGGTACGTTGCATCTGCTTGGAGAGAATGCTGCTGAATCATTTGTGATGATCCCATACGATTGGTAGCAGCAATACCGTCGCTGAGAACCAACATCGTACCAAATGCGCCTGCCACTGTTCGCGTTTGCAGCGTCCGTGCATCTGTGCTCAGCGACCACTGGTCATCGAACCGATGACGATAGCCCACACTTGCTTCAATCCCTGTTGTTGTATCACCCCTATACATCGTGCGATACTCGGTGCGTCCGCTCAGCACGGGGTCGGTACCGTTTTGCTGGCGCAGCAGATAGACGTAGGACGCATCAGAAACCGTTCGTTGCTGTTGGAATGTGCCGCCAACGGTCACCGTCATTCTACCGGCACCATCAAAAAGATCAGCGTCCAGGTTCAGACGAGGAGTATGTGTTTCTGACCGCACCGGACGGCTACCGGTAACGCGCCCAGGATAATCCGGTCCGGCTGTTTCGACGTGCGGTACCAGAAGGCTGTAGCGGTCGAAATCGAACGTTTGGCGTGTCCAACCATAACTACCCTCACCGCGCAACGCCGATGTTTGCACGCCAATTGAGGCAAAGCCGCTGTATTTGTCGCGTGTACCAACCGTGACCGTGCCAAAGGCTGTCAGCGGCTGTTGGCGCTGCCGCTTGAGAATAATGTTGACAATCCCCGCTCCCCCTTCTGCATCATACCGTGCATCTGGTGTGGTGACAATTTCAATTGCTTCGATGGCATCGGCAGGAATATTGTCCAGACCGGTACCACCACTACGATCGCCGCCCGTGAGTGCAGTTGGTTTTCCATCGAGTAGCACAACAACGTTACTCGAACCGCGAAGCTGGATGCTGCGATCCTGGTCAACTGTCACGCCGGGAACATTTTGGAGCGCATCCGCAGCGGTTCCACCCGCCACAGTCAGATCCTTTCCCACGCGATAGATTCGTCGATCGGGCCGGCTTTCCTGAAGCTCACGCTCGGCTCTGACTTCGACGGCACGCTGTTCGATTGCTTCTTGACGCAGAGAGATTGTCCCAAGCGTCACTGTTCCGCTGGAAGGAACAGCAATGGAGTCACGCTCAACGACTGCATATCCGATCATTCGCACGCGGAGACGGTACAACCCCTCTCGCACTGACCGAATAACGAACGAACCATCAGGCAACGACAGTGCCCCGGCACTGGCACGCTGAGTAGTATCACCACTGCGGAAGAGGCTGATAGTTACGTAACCTATCGGCTGACCAGTGGAGTGCTCGACAACCTTTCCACGCAGAGTCGCTTGTGCAACCGCAACAATTGGTGCAACGAGGATGAAGACCAGCGTCAGAGTAGTAATCGGCAGGCGTTTTGCGGCGAAACTCATAACAGCTTGCTACGACGCAGACTACAAAACGGTTATTGTTCACACATTGAACATGCGTATTTTTCAGTTGTCTCCTGGAGGAATTCCGATGAGAATACTCATCACTGTATTGCTACTATACGGAGTCGGATCAGTTGCACAACAGCCGCATTGGCACGACCTGTTGCACGAGCCGACCGTGAATTACGATGCTGTGCGTCGGGCTTATGAGCAAAAAGATCATCGCCTGCTGCGTTCCCCCGACCAGGAGATTGAGGAAGAAGAAGGCGAAGAAGATCACGTGCATTTTGGGCGGTGGGCATATTTCTGGGAACTCCGCGTGGCGCCCGATGGGCACTTGCCAAGCGGCGAAATCCTCTGGTCAGAGCTACAGAGGAAAATCGCAGCACAGCGTCAACAACAGCATACGCACAAAACCCCCCGACGTCAGAGCAGCGCCTCGTTTGTGCACCTTGGTCCGACTGACATCCCCTCTAACGGTGGTGCTGGCCGCATCAACTGCATTGCATTTCATCCAAGCAATAGCAGCATCGTCCTGGTTGGCTCGCCCAGTGGTGGACTCTGGAAAAGCACCAACGGCGGCACCAATTGGTCAAGCAACACCGATACACTGGCAGTACTCGGCATCAGCGCTATCGCGTTTCATCCGAGCAATTCACAAATCATCTTCATCGGTACTGGCGACCGCGATGCTCGTGACACATATGGTGTTGGCATCCTCAAAAGCACCGACGGTGGCGCCACCTGGCAATCAACCGGTCTGAGCTGGACAACCAATCAAAATCGCGTGGTATCGGACATTTTGATTTTCCCGAACAACCCATCGACAATGCTGGCAGCCACCAGCAACGGTATCTGGCGCTCGACCGACGGCGGGCAATCGTGGTCTCAGCAGACCAGCGCCTATACGATGGAGCTACGCCTCCACCCGACGAATCCCACCATCGTGTTTGCCTCGACGTATAGCCAATCCGGCGGAGCAGCAATTCTCCGTTCGACCAACAGCGGACTCAACTGGACAACTGTATGGTCGAACTCAGCCGTCAATCGAATCGCCCTCGCTGTCTCACCGACAGCAGCACGCCGGGTGTATGCCTTGTGCTCGAGCGCATCCAACAACGGATTCTACGGGCTATACATGAGTCTCGACACAGGCTCGACGTGGTCTCAGCAATCGTCATCACCGAATGTTCTCGGCAGTAACACCAGCGGCACCAGCACTGGCGGACAAGGATGGTTCGATCTGTGTTTGGCAGTTCATCCGACTGACTCGACGATGTTGTTCGCTGGTGGCATCAACATCTGGCGTTCGACGAACTCCGGGCAAAGCTGGACGATTGTCAGCTACTGGGTACGCGGGAACACGGTCCCATACGTTCATGCCGACCAGCATGCGATGCTTTTCAAACCTGGAACAACAGAGCTATGGGTTGGCTGCGATGGTGGTGTCTTCCGAACTACCGATCTGGGCAGTACCTGGGATGATCTCTCCAGTGGGCTGGGGATTTTGCAGGTGTATCGCATGAATCAGCTGCGCGGAAGCACAACACCGACCATCCTGGCAGGAACACAAGACAATGGCACCAATCGCCGCACCTCGAGCGGATCGTGGGCACAAGTGTATGGTGGCGACGGCATGGAAAACGCCATTGATTGGCAAACACCAACGACGATGTACTGCTCGATCTACTACGGCTCCTTCTATCGCTCGACAAACAGCGGTTCATCGTGGACAAGCATTACACCAAGCGGTGAATCGCAGAACGGCGGGTGGGTAACGCCATTCCACATGCACCCATCCAACGCGCAGATGCTCTATGCAGCATACCGCACGATCTATCGCTCGACCAATCGTGGCACGAACTGGACGTCGCTTGGTGCTCCACTGGCAACCAACGCGCGGGCACGATACCTCGCCGTCGCTCCATCCGATCCGAACGTCATTGTTGCAGGTACTTCTTCGACAATGTTCCGCACGATCAACGGTGGAGCAAATTGGACAAGCATCATGGGGAATCTTCCTACCAGCGTCAGCAACGTCACTATTGCTCCCAACGATACCGCCACGATATGGGCAACATGCAGCAACTGGAGCAGCGGTCAGAAAGTCTTCCGCTCAACCGACGGTGGCTCAACGTGGAATAATCTCAGCACCGGTTTGCCAAATGTTCCTACCAACTGCATCGCGATTGATCCGCGTACGGGCAATGCCTACGTCGGCACAGATATCGGCATCTATGTGCGCCAGCCCGGAAGTTCGCAGTGGACCAGCTGGGATGATGGACTGCCGAATGTCATTGTCAACGACCTGGAAATTGACACAGCGACAAATCGCCTCTATGCTGCGACGTACGGGCGAGGTATTTGGTATGGGAATTTGTTGACTCAACCCCTAACCGCTTCAATCTGGTCGTCGAGCACGTCGGTCTGTACCGGCGATACGATCCGCTTCGCCGATGCATCGGTGGGCTCTATCGCCAGCCGCACATGGACGTTTGCTGGTGGCACTCCTGCAACCTCGAGCGATTCATCCGTTGCGGTACGATTTATCAATCCCGGCATCTATCAAGTTCAGTTGGTTGTCACCAGCGGTCCGTTGTCTGACACAGCACGAGTCACCGTCACCGTTAACCCACGACCGTCGGTGACCATTACACTCTCAGCAACAAGGGTGTGCCAAGGTGATTCGATTGTCGCGACTGCAGTGGGGACGGGCATTGCGCGCTATCAGTGGAACACAGGTGACACAACACAGCGTATCGTCGTGACGACCGTGGGAACCCACTCGCTGCAGGTGACAGCGGTTAATGCTGCTAACTGCAGCACGCAATCGGCAGTTGTACAGTGCACAGTCGTTGCACGGCCGCCAGTGCCGGCAATCACTGCCAATGGGCGCAATCCTTTCTGCGAGGGAGACTCCGTCACGCTCGAAGCTCCTGTTGGGTACCCCGCATATCAGTGGACCACTGGCGCCACAACGCAACGTATTGTGGTCCGCACTGGTGGCAGCTATGCTGTCACGATAACCGATAACAATGGCTGCACTCGAACATCGGACACGCTTCGTTTGGTGCGGCTTGCCGCTCCACCGCTGACAGTAGAGATCACCGGGCAGCTCAACCTCTGCGCTGGCGATAGCGTCGTCCTCGCAGCACGTTCAGCACAAGGTGCCAGCTTTTTCTGGCTCGATGGTGTCAGCGGCGCTCGGCGCGTCATACGAACAAGTGGGACGTACACCGTTATCGTCACCGATACCAACGGTTGCCGCACAACTTCACAGCCGATAACGGTAACAGTTCACGGTATTCCATCGCCGATTCTCACTGTCCGTGGTCTGACAACGCTCTGCCAAAACGATTCCACTTTGCTCGATGCCGGCACCGGATATACCCAGTATCGGTGGAACACCGGCGCAACCACCCGCACGATTACCGTCCGTCAGCCCGGACGCTACTGGTGCGTGTGCACATCTTCGCAAGGGTGCAGCGGAAGCAGTGACACAGTCCAGATTCAGCAAGCACAGCCCCCCACAATTATTTCGCTTTCAAACCAGTTTGAGGCATGTTACGGTGATACTATCATCCTGGATGCCGGCAGTGGCTACACAACATACCGCTGGAACACAGGAGCAACCGAACGATTCCTCCACGTAACGGAAAGTGGAATGTATAACGTGCAAGTGCAGACTACACCAGAATGTGTGTTTAATGCAGCGCCGGTGCAGGTGCGCTTTTATCCCCTACCCCCAACACCGACTATTGTGCAGGAGGGCAACACGCTCCTGTCTCTTATACACATCT